>JBGTHI010000367.1:0-3547 GCA_041746295.1 Myxococcaceae bacterium | reverse complement strand
CCTTGGCAGAGGGTCATCGCCTGCAGAAGCGATGTGCCCGCCACCACCACGTCCCCCGCTGCCAGGGCCGTCGCCGCAGTCTCCAGTAGGCCGTCCAGCCCCATCGCCTTCAAGCTCATTTGGCGGCGCTCTTGGCGCCCGGCTGCGCGAGCTGGTCCACCGCCTGCTGGAACGCTTCCACCAACGGAGAGAAGGCCCGTTCGGCTTCGCGCGCAGCCTTGGGATCGCCGCTGCCGATCGCCTGGGTCAGACGCAGCGCAGTGAAGCGGTAGATCTCACCCAGCTGCTCGCAGAGTTGGGGCGCCTGGGAAGGATCGAGCGTACCGTGCAGCTCGAGCACGATGTCCGAAGCCTTGCCCAATACTTTGTTGGCCTCGGCGCGCTTGCCCGACTCCAGGGCCGCCGCGCCGGTTCGGATATGGCGGATGGCCGTCTCAAATAGAAGCACCATCAGGCGCTCTTTGGAGGCGGTTTCGTTCTGGGTCTGCGCATAGCGGCGAGCGGCGATCATGATGAGAACCCCTGAGCGGCAGCGCTTTGCTGGTCGAGAAACTGTTGAGTGACCTTGAGAGAGCTGATCACCGTCTCCATTGCGGTGAACTGCGCCACCAGCCGGTCGCGGTAGCTGTCGATCCGCAGCTGCATCCTGGCCTGATCGTCATCGAGCTGATCGACCCGCTTGTTGAGGCTTTTGGTCCGCGAGGTGAGAAGTCCGTCCGATGAGTTGACGAACTTATCCACCATGGCTGAGGCGAGGGTACCCAGGCCGCTCGTCGCGTCAGAGAAGAGATTGTTTACCGCCGAAGGGTCGGCGGAGATGGCACGCGAGAGCACCGTCTCGTCCAGGCTCAGCGTGCCGTCGCGGCCGGTCTTCACCCCTAGGTCGGCCAGGGTCCGCACCGCGCCTGTGGCGCTCACTTCAGAGGTGATCAGCCGCTGGATCGAAGACTGGAGCGTCCGCAACACGGAGTCACCCGCCAGGGTGGACTCGCGATCGGTAGCCGCACCAACCGCCAGCTGTTTCTGCACGGTGGAGAGCACGTCGTTGTAGGCGGTGATAAAGGTGTTCAGCCGCTCGGCGGTGCCGTCCCTATCGCTGGCCAGCACCAGATCCTCGGCGGTGCTGGTGATCTGCTTCAGCGTGAGCGTGGTGCCGGGCACCGCGTCGCTAATCTCGTTCGATTTCCGTTCGATGGTGAGGCCGTCCACCTTAACCCGGGCGTTGGTCGCGGCGGAGGTAATCGTCGCGCCCAGAGCGGTGCCGGACGAGCCGGTGGAGCTCTCGGTAATCACCAGCGCATTGCTGGGATCGCCCCCGATGGTGTAGCCGGTATCCTTGTTGGTGATCGAAAGATAGCTTTGCGTTCCGTCAGAGATCACCGAGGCGGTGACCGGCGCGCCGGAGGTGGAGATCGTCTCGGCGACATCGGCGAGCGTCGCGCCCTGCGCGATCGCTACGCTGTAGGCCGTGCCCGAGACCGAAATGCTCAAGGTGCCGGCCTTCACCTCCGAGGCCGACGAGCTGAAGGCGGTGGACCGAGCTTTCGCCGCATTCGCCAGCGAGAGGGTTTGAATCGAGTAGCGTCCGGCGGAAGCGTCCGATCCCGGAGTGGCGCTATAGCCAACCGCACTGGAGGCGTTGGTGACCGCGAGCACTCCGTCATCGGAGAGTCCTTTCATCGCGGTCTTCAGGGCGTCCATCTTGGAAGCGATCGTCCCAAGAATCGACACCTGGGACTTCATCGCGGTCTGCTTGTTCTTGAGCTGCGTGAGCGGCGCGCTCTCGAGCTCCACCAGCTTGTCGACGATCGATGACGTATCCAGGTTGGAGGCCAGGCCCGAAACGCTATAGCTTGACGTTGCCACGGCATCCTCCTTCTTCAACTGCTCTCACTGCGGACGTACCCGGATCGTACTCACGGGTCGGTTGAACTTAAAATCCCAAGCCGCTCCGCGTGTAGGTGCGGAGCGGCCAGAGTATTGACCTCGCCTACTGAGAATCGGGGGGATGACTTCGCCATCCCCCCGTACCCCCGGGATCTCGCTTCGGGCCGGCGAAGCCGGACCCTCCGCTTCGAACGAGGGGATTCATTGATCTCGGGGTCGGCGAAGCCGATGGTCAACTACTGACCGTTTACTGGAGCAGCTTCAGGGCGATCTGCGGCATCTGGTTGGCCTGGGCCAGAACCGAGACACCGGCCTGGAGCAGCACCTGCGAGCGGGACATCTTGGAGGTCTCCTCGGCCACATCGACGTCGCGGATGCGGCTGTTGGCGGCGGAGAGGTTCTCGGAGGCGGTCTGGATGGTGGCGACCACGCTGTTCAACCGGTTACCCACCGCACCGAAGGTTGCTCGAGCGGCCGAGACATCAGCGAGCGCAGTGTCGAGGGCGGTAAGGGCGGCCTGCGCACCCGCGCTGGTGCTGAGGTCCAGGGTGTCGACACCCAGGGTCGCGGTGGTGGTGTCGACCGTGCTCACGTCGATCCGATCGTTCGCCGCGACGTTCCGGATACCAACCTGGAAGGTCAGGGTGGCGGCGGCGTTCAGCAAGGACGTCCCATTGTACTCGGTGGCCTGCGCGATACGCTCCAGTTCCCCCACCAGCGCGTCCGTTTCGTCCTGGATGTAACCGCGCTCGGTGTTGCCGATACCGTCGGAGGCAGACTGCATCGCCAGCTCGCGGAGGCGGGTCAGGACGTTGGTGGTCTCATTCAGCGCACCTTCGGCGGTCTGCACCAGCGAGATACCGTCCTGCGCGTTCCGGGTCGCTTGGTTGTACGACCGGATCTGCGACTGGAGGTTGACGCTGATTCCGAGACCCGCAGCGTCGTCACCGGCCTTGGTGATGCGGAAACCGGAAGACAGACGGCTCAGCGAGGAGTCCAGGTCCATCTGCGAGGACATTAAATTTCGCTGCGCGTTGATAGAAGAGATGTTGCTGCGGATCGACATGCTCATGACTGGAAGGCTCCGTTAGTGAGCGGACCTCGTGTCCGCCTCTGCCTTTGAGTTCGTCACGGGCCCAAAAAGCGTTTAAGTGAGACCTTCAGCCACTGCGTGGGTCGCCAGCCGACGGAGCGCTACCGACCGGGCGTAGAGCCGGAACAGCGGCCACTCCGCACCCTTCCCTTCCAGCGCGATGCGGGCCACAGCGATCCGGCCTAGGTCGCCGGGCGACCATTCAGAGAAGATGGCCAGGGCAGCTGCGATCCAGCCAAAGGGGCAGCCGCGGCCGAACCACTCCTCTCCCACCTTGATCTGGAGGCCCCAGGGAAGCGTGCCCCTCAGCTCCACCGAGACGGGCGGAGGCGGCTCTTCGGAGGGGGCATCCTTCCAATCATCGGCGAGGCGGACGTGGAGAAAAGCCGGGACGGCCGATTCGCGAAGCAGCCGGCGGGTTTCGGCGAGATACCGGTCCAGGTCGTCGCGGTAGATCTCTTCGTCCAGCCACGCTCCTTCGGAGTCCCGATAGGAGACCCGCGCGCGGTAGGGTGCAGCGGGCGACACCACGCACTCGACGCCACGGCTTGCCGGGCGGCTCGCCGC
>JBGTHI010000366.1:0-3547 GCA_041746295.1 Myxococcaceae bacterium | reverse complement strand
CGAGGTGCCCTGCAGGACCCGCCCCAGGCCGCTGCGGGGAGTCGGTGGAGAGAGCGGCCGCTGCAGCATACTCAGGCTCGGCGGGGGGGGCTCGTAGGTCGTGCTCGCCGCCCGCAGCCGCGTCTCATCTATGGAAGATTGAGAGGATTGGGCCGAGGATCGGGCTTTGGCGCCGGGCGGCTGCACCGCCGGAGGGTTGGCGGCAGAACCGGGCGCGGTCGGAACCGGGAGCTCGGCTTCCTCTTCCTTGGAGGATTGGCTCTTGAGCTGCGCGAGAAGCTTGGAGGGCGTGGGCCCGACAGCCGGTCTAGAGCGAAGAGTCGGCAACGTGCGTCCGGGCCTGGAGGGCATATTACGAGGGTTTTCGACTCTCGGTGGGAGAAGTTGCGACCCGGGAGTCGCTTTTTGGTTGACTCCCGTTTCTCACAAAAGAAGAGGCGCCCCCTCAGGAGAGGGCGCCCCAGGCTGTTTCAACCGCTGCGCGCGACTAGCGCTTCAGCTTGCTGGACATCACGTCGCCCAACCGAGCGCGTGAGCCTTCCGCCTGCTTGCGCAGGTACTCGCGGTAGTCGTCGCCGCCGTCGTTGAGCAGCGCCTTGATCGAGAGCGCCACCTTGCGGTCCTGGGTGTTGATGTCGATGATCTTCACCTCCACCTCCTGACCCTCCTGGACCACGTCGCGGGGATTGTCGACGCGCTCCTCGCGGAGCTCGGAGACGTGGACCAGCCCCTCGATGCCCGGCTCGATCTCCACGAACGCGCCGAAGTCGGTGGTCTTGGTGACCTTACCCTTGACCTTCGAGCCCACCGGGGTGCGCTCGGAGAGGGTATCCCAGGGATCCTGCTGGAGCTGCTTGATCCCCAACGAGAACCGCTCGTTCTCGACGTCGATGTTGAGAACGGCCGCCTCGACTTCGTCACCCTTCTTGAACATCTCGCCCGGGTGCTTGACCCGCTGAGTCCACGAGATATCGGAGACGTGCACCAGGCCGTCCACGCCGTCCTCGACACCGATGAAGATGCCGAAGTCGGTGACGTTCCGGACCTGTCCCTTGATGACCGATCCGATCGGATACTTGTCCTCGAGCAGGGTCCAGGGATTGGCCTCGGTCTGCTTCATGCCCAGCGCGATCCGCTTGGCCTTGGGATCGATGTCGAGAACCACCGCCTCGACGTCACGGCCGACCTCCAGCACCTTGGCCGGGTGCTTGAGCCGCTTGGTCCAGGACATCTCGGAGACGTGGACCAGGCCCTCCACGCCCTGCTCGATCTCGATGAACGCGCCGTAGTCGGTGATGCTGACCACCTTGCCGTGGATGCGGGTGCCGACGGGGTACTTCTCGTCGGCGCGGTGCCACGGATCCTCCTGGATCTGCTTGAGGCCTAGGGAGACGCGCTCCTGTGAAGGGTCGAACTTGAGGACGACGACGCGAACCTCGTCGCCCACGTTGAACATCTCCGACGGGTGGCCGATCCGGCCCCAGGACATGTCGGTGATGTGCAGCAGGCCGTCGATGCCGCCCAGGTCGATAAAGGCGCCGTAGTCGGTGAGGTTCTTGACCACGCCCTTGAGCACCGCGCCTTCGCGCAGGTTCTTGAGGGTCTCCTTCTTGAGCTCCTCGCGCTGCTTCTCCAACAGGACCCGGCGGGAGAGGACGATGTTGCCGCGCTTCTTGTTGAACTTGATGACCTTGAACTCGAATTCCTTCGAGATGTACTGGTCCAGGTTGCGCACCGGCCGGATGTCCACCTGGGAGCCCGGCAGGAACGCCTTGACCCCAATGTCCACCGACAGTCCGCCCTTCACCCGCCCCACGATGGTGCCCTTGACGATCTCGTCGCGCTCGCAGGCAGCGCTGATCTCGTCCCAGATCCGCATCTTGTCGGCCTTCTCCTTGGAGAGGACGACCATGCCGGTATCGTTCTCGCGGCTCTCGAGGAGCACCTCGACCGCGTCACCCGCCTTGACCGACACCTCGCCGCGGGGGCTGGTGAACTCACCAATGGGGATCTGACCTTCAGACTTGTACCCGATGTCGACGACCGCGTAGTCCTTGGTCACCTGGACCACGGTGCCCTTGACGATGTCGCCTTCCTTGAGAAGGCCGTCGCCGCCCCGCTCCTTCATCGACGCTTCAAACATCGCGGCGAAGTCTTCGTCTCCGCCTTCCATCCCTACGCTCGGGTTCAAGTTCTGCTGCATGAGTTGGGCGTTCCTTAGAACTGCAACTGCTGCCCCCCGGGTTTGAATTGATGAGTTGCCCCGTTCTGCGCGGGAGCGTGGCGCAGACGAGCCCCTACCATCAGAAGTGAGAGTTGGAGCGGGCGCACCCTAGGCGCGGAATTTGCTCAACGTCAAGGGTGGAGACCCGGAGGTGGGTGGGCTGCACGGCCGGATCGGTTCCGAGCAAGGGGCGTCGAGCTCGCAACCTTTGCGAGGTAGGTCCGGGGCGCCTATCCCTGCGCTTTCAGCAGCGACCGGGCGATCACCATTCGCTGGATCTCGCTGGTGCCCTCGTAGATCGTCGTCACCCGCGCGTCGCGGAAGAACCGCTCCACGGGAAACTCGTCGATGTAGCCGTAGCCGCCGTGCAGCTGCAGCGCCCGATCGCAGTGGCGATTGGCCGCTTCGCTCGCGTAGAGCTTGGCCATCGAGGCCTCTTTCGTGAAAGGAAGCCCGGCCTCCTTCAGCGAGGCGGCTCGCAAGGTCAGAAGCTCTGCCGCGTTGAGCTCGGTCGCCATGTTCGCGAGCTGGAATCTTCCAACGGCGCGCCGGTCGCGAACGTACGGAAGGGTCGCATGGAGAGCCGCGCGGGATAGGCCGCAGGCCTGCGCCGCCACGCCGATGCGGCCTCCATCCAGCGCGACCATCGCCAGCTTGAAGCCGTCGCCCTCTTTGCCCAGGAGGCTCTCCGCCGGTATTGCGCAGCTCTCGAAGGTGAGCGGCACCGTCATTGAGCTGCGGAGCCCCATCTTGTCCTCCGGCTTGCCGGCACTCATCCCCGGGGGATGGCCTCCGGCCGAGTCCACCGCGAAGGCGGAGAGGCCGCGGCTCCCCTCCTCGGGCGAGCCTGTCCGAGCCCAGACCACCGTGACCCCCGCCTGAGCGCCGGAGGTGACCCACTGCTTCGCGCCGTTCAAGAGGTAGCGATTGCCCTTCCGGGTCGCGGTGGCTCGCAGTGCCGAGGGATCCGATCCGCAGTGTGGCTCGGACAACGCGAATGCGCCCACCACCGCCTCTCCCGAGGTCAGCCTCGGGACCAGCCTTCCTGCGACCTCAGGCGCGGCGAAGCGCGCCACCAGCTCGGCGGTCATGTTGGTTACCGCCATCCCAACCGCGGTTGCGGCGCAGGCCTCCGCCATCTCTATCATCGCCAGCGCATAGGCGACCGGACCGGCCTCCGCGCCTCCAAAGCACTCCGGCACGTTGACGCCCAGGAGTCCCAGCTCCGCCAAGCCCCGGAACAGCTCGGCGGGAAAGGCTCCAGTCCGGTCGCGATCGCGCGCGCCCGGTGCCACCCGATCGCGGGCGAAGGCGCGGGCGGTG
>JBGTHI010000365.1:0-2934 GCA_041746295.1 Myxococcaceae bacterium | reverse complement strand
GAAAGGAATCGAAGTGACGCACGTAATCTCGACCGGCGGCGAATTGCGCGTTGGCGGCTGCCATCGTCGGCGCACCGAGGCGACGAAGGTTGGCGTTCTGCGCAAGCCCGAGAAGAAAATCGACCCCGCCGAGTTCGGCCTCGAGCGCTTCGAGCATCGCCATCAGCCGCGGCACGGCAAAGGCAGAGTCGCCGCGAACCCCGATGCTCGTCTCCGGAAACCGCCGCTTCAACGCGACGATGATTCTCCTGTAGACGGCAGCGGAGATCCGATGTCGTTTGACGGTTGAGGTCGAGCGGCGATCTGGGCGCTTTCGGTCGCGTGGAGTTGGCGGAGAGAGCCGACGATCGAAGAAGCGATCGACTTGTTGGTGGTGATCAGCAGGATGGCAGAGGGAAAAGAGCTTCGGGGGCGGCGACCTGGGAGCTGGAGGCGGCTCATGCCGCCGCGTCCAGCTCCCAGGGGTCAGCGAGTACGAGAGCGAGAAGGCTTCTTGGGAGGAGGAGTGTCGGAGTCCTTCTGGCGCCAGGAGGCACCGTCGATGTCGAGGACATGGCAGTGCTGGACGAAGCGATCGACGAGAGCCGCGACGCAGGCAGCGCCTGGGAAGAGGGTTCCCCACTGCTTGAAGGGGAGATTGGTTGTAATGACGGTAGAGCCGGCTTCGTGGCGACGGCTGATGATGTTGTAGAGGAGGTCGGCGGAGCGGCTGTCGCAGGGGAGGTAGCCAATTTCATCGAGGATGAGAAGATCGGGCTGGGTATAGTGGCGCAGGCGTCGCTCAAAAGCAGGGAGGGATTCCTGTTTGAGGAGATCAGCGAGAGCTGCGGTGAGGGTGGAGAAGCGGACGGAGAATCCTTTCTCTAGAGCAGCGAGGCCGAGGTTTTGGGCGAGGGTGGTTTTGCCGAGGCCACTGGATCCCCGGAGGAGGACATTTTCAGCCCGTTCGATGAAATCGAGGCCGAGCAGGGATTCGAAGAGATTCTTGTCGATGGCCTTGGGATGGTTCCAGTCAAAGCGTTCGAGTGTCTTGAATCGACCGAGGGAGGCCCTCTGGGTGCGTCGGTGAAGATTTCGGGAGGCCCGTTCTCGCTGCTCGAGCGTGACAAGTTTTTCGCAGGTTTCGATGGGAGAGGCGCGGGCCTGGGTGAGCGCCTCGAAGAGGGCGCGCAGGGATTCTTCCGGGGAGCAAAAGCCCAGCCTCTTGAGAGGCTCAAGGACGTCGGCGCTTGGGGATGTCATAGGCGTCCAAGGGTTGGTGAATCACGTCTCGGTCCGGGACGTGATTCCCGAGGGGGACATTGAGAGGGACCGGTTGGTGGGCGTCCCGCCGCAGTCGCTCGCAGAGGACATCGAGGACGCTGGGATCATTCATCCCGCGGGAAATGACTTCTTCGATGGCGGGGGCGAGGAGGGCTTCGCCATAACGCTCCAGGAGGGCCACGGTGCGGGCGGTGACGCTGCCCAAGTTACGGCCTGCCTCCACCCAGCGGGCAAAGAGGATTTCGACACCGGGAAGTGCGGAGCGAAGCCGATCCTGTCCCTTCATCTCGCGTGCACCGCGCTTCCATTCAAGGAGGGCATGGCGATGGGCGAGGTCTTCGACGCGTTGCCGCCTTCCCCAGCACCGCCCATGCCGGGCGACTTCCTCCTGCCCGCGCAAGAAGCGCACGGAGAGGTCATCCGCCACGAGCGTCAGCGTTTCTTCGGAGCAGGCATGCGGCACCGAATAGAGGTTGGTGTCAAAACGCACAAAAGCTGTCTTGTCGACTGAGACTGGTTCGACGGAGTTGGTCTCGGGAGTCACCTGGGGGAGAGCCAAGAGCCGGGTCCGCTCCTCCAGCAAACAGTCCTTCACGGTACGCCCTTGCAATGTCGGGTGGGGGCGTGCGTGCGCCACCTCGTCGAGAAAAACAAGCAGCTCTCGGTTGCCTTGCTCGATGGTGTTAATCCGTCGTCCGGCGAGGAAGCGCTCCCGCAGGTAGCGGATGGATCGTTCCACCCGCCCTTTCTCGTTGGCCTTGCGCACTCCACAGGCCCGTACCGAGACAAAATATTCCCCGGCGAATTCGAGCAGCTTAGGATGGAAGCGCGCCACATGTCCCTCTCGCGCCGTCACCACTGACTTGGGGTTGTCGAACAGCCACTGACGGGTGCATCCACCGAAATACGTCGCTCCCCGCGAGAGGGACCTCAAGAGGGAGGACGTACTCATGTCAAAGACAAATTCACCCCAGAGTGCCCGGCTCCAGCACAGCACCATCACAAACAGCCACAGGGGCCGCTCTCCCCCGGGCACCGGCACCTTCCCGACGTGGGCCCAGTCCACCTGGGATTGTTCCCCAATCAGATGCTCCAATCGAAGGTAGGCCTCCCGACGAGGCCGGGGCCGCAGAGGACGCACGTAGCTCCGAAGCGTCCGGACGCTCCCCGCGTACCCTCGACTTTTTACCATGTCGAATAGCCGTGTGGCTCGTAGACTCGGATGCTGTTTCAGTGTCTCGGTGAGAAACTCGGAATACACTTCCAGCATGCTCGGGCGGGGCACCGGCTTCCCCTGCTTCTCGACTATCCGTAAAATCCGACGGACCGCGTCGGGGTGAAGCCCCAACTGCGTCGAGATGGTCCCCACCGGCCAGTGTTCCGCGAAATGCAGCCGCCGCACCTCCATCTCCACCTCCAGTGGCGTGCTCATCCTTCACCTCCGAAAGGCGCCTTCAGCGGAAGTTGGCGATCAAAACCACCGCCTCCGCGGGTACCCCTCTTCCCCTCACGGCTCGCTGGCGCCACCGCCTGTTGTTGACCGCGTAGTTTCGCGATCCACGTGGGGTGGTTTTCCTGGATGAGCCCCCGCCGCGAAGCGGCGGGAGGTGGCGAAGAGCGGAAGGAGCTTGGAGAAACATTCCCACATAAGCCGCTGGATGAGAGAGCCTT
>JBGTHI010000364.1:0-2816 GCA_041746295.1 Myxococcaceae bacterium | reverse complement strand
ACTGAGGCCAAGGCGCGGGCGCTGGCCGAACGCGAGGGGCTCACTCTGCGCGAGCTGGAGGCCAAGGGCGTCGTCGCATCGCACCTCCGGGTGACGGAGGAGTCGGTGGGGCTGGGCGGCCGCTTCCTGTTAACCCTGGAGCGACCCCGGCGGGAGCCCTGGGTCGCGCCCTTCCACAACGGTGATTGGGTGGAGCTGCTTCCGAACCGGGCAGACCGCCTCCAGGGGCGCGAAGCGGTGGCTCCGGCCTCAGCCGTGGTGAACCGCGCGACCCGCACCCAGCTCCAGCTCGCTTTCGATCGGACGCCTCCGCCTTTCATTTCGGACGAAGCGCTCCGGTTGGAGAGGGTTCCCAACGATGTCACCTTCGATCGCGCCCGCGCTGCGCTGCAGCGCTGGAAGGCGATCGATCGCGGCACCGCCTTCACCCGCCGCGAGATTCTGCTGGGCCAACGGCCGGCGCGTTTCGTTTCGAGCAAGCCGAGCAAGACGCACGAGCCCTCGCGCCCTCTGAACCCGGAGCAGCGCGAGGCGGTGGAGCGCGCCCTCTCCGCGGAGGATTTCTTCCTGGTGCACGGTCCGCCGGGAACCGGGAAAAGCACCGTTCTCTCGGAGATCGCGCACGCCGCGGTCGGTTCTGGAGAACGACTTCTGGCCACCGCCGCCAGCAACGCTGCGGTGGACCACCTGTTGGAGCTCTGTTTGGGAGTGGGGCTCAAGGCGGTGCGGGTGGGCCATCCCGCGCGCGTCTCTTCCCGGCTGCAAGCCCACACCCTGGATCTGATCGTGGAGCAGCACCCGGACAGGGTCCTGGCCCGCGACCTGTTCGATCAGGCCTTCGACCTTCTCGGCTACGCCCGGCGGCAGCGGACCCAAGGCCGCAGCCGAGAGCGGTTCTCCAATGCCCGCGCGTCGACCACCGAGGCGAAGGCGATGATGTCGGAAGCCCGGGCGCTCGAGCGAAAGGCGGTCCGCTCGATTCTCGACGGAGCCCAGGTAGTCTGCGCCACCCTCGCCTCATTGGACGGATCGACCCTGGACGGAGAGCGTTTCGATCGCGTCCTGCTGGACGAAGCGACGCAAGCGATCGAGCCGCTGTCGTTGATCGCCTTCTTGCGGGCAGACCGCGTGGTGCTGGCGGGAGACCACCGCCAGCTTCCGCCCACCGTCCTCTCGCAAGAGGCCGCCAGGCGAGGGCTGGCGCGGAGCCTCTTCGAGCGGCTGCTGGAGGATCACGGTCAGGTGCGAGACGTGAAGCGGATGCTGGAGGAACAGTACCGGATGCACGAGGCGATCATGCACTTCCCGTCGCGCGAGCTGTACGGCGGCCGCCTCCGGGCCCATGCCTCGGTGGCCACCCACACCCTGAAGGAGGCTTGGAATGAGGCTCCAAACGAAGCTCCGGAGGACCTTGCCCCCTTCATCTTTCTGGACACTGCCGGGAAGGGGTTCGACGAGTCTCAGGAGGAGGGTTCGGGAAGCTATCGCAACGCGGGAGAGGCGGAGGTGCTCGCTCGCTGGGCCCAGCGGCTGGTCGAGGCGGGACTGCCTCCCAGCGAGATCGCGGTGATCGCGCCCTACAGTGCGCAGGTTGCGCTGCTGCGCGAACGGTTCACAGGGAGCTTGCTGTCGGAGGCGGAGGTGGACACCGTGGACGCCTACCAGGGGCGCGAGCGAGAGGCTGTGCTCCTGAGCCTGACTCGTTCAAATGGCGAAGGTGCCGTGGGGTTTCTGAGCGACATCCGCCGGATGAACGTGGCGCTCACCCGCGCCAAGCGGCACCTATTGGTGGTGGGCGATTCCGGCACGCTGGCGGCCCATCCATTCTACGCCCGCTTCGTCGAGCACGCGCAAACGACCGGCGCCTACCGATCGGCCTGGGAGACCTCCTGGTTGGAGTGATCCTTCGAGCGCGGGAAGACGACGTAGCGGAGGATCAACAGATTTCCCACCAGAAAGACCAAGACGTCCGCGATGAACTTGGAGATCACCACCGGCACCCCAAAGCGGTCGGCCAGCAACCCCACCAGCGCCGCATGCACCGCCATCGCCGGAAGGGTGGTCACCACGTACTTGATCGCCTGCGGCGCCAATTCCGGTCGCCTGTCCCGAAAGGCGAAGTGACGGTTGGCGAAGAAGGTGAACGTAGTGCCGAACGCCACGCCAATCGCGGCCCCCACCGGATTGGGAAGCCCAAAGTACTTCACGGCACTCAACAGGATCACCACATCCAGCGCGGTGGCCGCCGCCCCCACCGCCAGGCTGCGGGTGGCCCACGACCGCCAGGCCTTGAGAGCGAGGGCTCTCAGTTTTCCGACAGGATGGGAGGTGGACGGAGTCGCCATGCTTGAGCCGCCTAAGGTCACGAGCTTTTTAGAATGCCGATCTGCCCTTCACCGAACTTTTAAAGCGCCTCGCCTCTGAGTAAGTTCAGCGTTTCTCAATGCTGGAGAACTTCGGCCGTTATCAGTTTTTAAGAAAGCTCGCGACGGGCGGGATGGGCCAGGTTTTTCTCGCTCGTCAACGCGGCCCGGTCGGCTTCGAGAAATTGGTGGTGGTGAAACGGATTCTTCCGCACCTGTCGGAGGAGGACGAGTTCATCAACATGTTCTTTGATGAGGCGCGCATCGCGGCGAACCTCAACCACCCCAACATCGCGCAGATCTACGACCTGGGCGAGGCGGAGGGCACCTACTACATCGCTATGGAGTACGTCCACGGCCAGTCGGTCCGCGAGGCCAACACCCGAGCCAACAATCAGAACCTTCCCATCCCGCTGGCGCTCAAGTGCCGGGTGATCGCCGACGCCGCGGCCG
>JBGTHI010000363.1:0-8161 GCA_041746295.1 Myxococcaceae bacterium | reverse complement strand
TTCCGACCCGCGGGCTTTCCTGTCTCCACCGTCTCCCCACTTTCCTCCGCCAGGTGCCTCAATCCGGTCAACCCCTCCCACTTCCCTCCGGTAGATCTTGGTCAAAACTCAGCGACAGATCCTGGGAGCTAACAGGCCCCGGTTGAGCTATGGGACTCTGGCACCGGTCGACACTTCAGATCTGAACGTCATTGGAGGCACGTGATGCCGAAACCGATTGGCTACTTGACGCGACCGGCCCGGTCAATGTCCTGATACGAAGCCCCTTAAGACACGGCAGATCGACTACGGGATGCGGGCGCCACAACCCTACTGACGAGAGGCAGCCATGACTGCGATCGCATTGTGCATTGGAATCAATAATTACCCCGGAACGGAGAACGATCTTGCGGGGTGTGTCAACGATGCCAACGACTGGGCCGCCGAGCTCAAGAAGAGAAGCTTTCAGGTATCCACCCTGATCGACCAGCAGGCCACCAAGGCCAAGATGATGAGCGGAATTGAGTCCGCCCTCTCCAAGGCGGTGAAAGGCGACGTGGTGGTGATCACCTATTCGGGTCACGGCACCTGGATCGCCGACGAAGACGGAGACGAAGAGGACGGGCGGGACGAAGCGCTCTGCCCACACGATATTGCCACCGCGGGGCCGCTCTCCGATGACGAGCTGCACGACCTCTTCCTCGAGCGGGACCGGGGCGTTCATGTCGCGTTGATCTCCGACTCCTGCCACTCCGGGACCGTTGCCCGGTTCGCGCCCACGCCTCACCGTGAAAGGAGGGTCCGCTTCATGCCGCCGGCGGCCTACGTGAAGAGCGATCAGCGGCTCCGGGAGTTGAGGCTGTTGGAGAAGGCTCCAGCCAAGGGCCACTCCCGAGGAAGCGTACTGCTCCTCGCCGGCTGTCAGGACACCGAGTTCAGCTGGGATGCCCACTTCAACAATCGGCCCAACGGCGCGTTCACCCGAGTCGCCCTGGACAGCCTGAGCAAACTTCCGCCCAAGGCCACCTACCGCGACTGGCATCAGGCCATCCGCAAGCAGCTACCGAGCGCGGAGTACCCTCAGAAACCCAACCTGTTTGCCACCCGGACCCAACGGAAGTGGTCCGTGTTGAGCTGAACAGGTTCTGCCCAACGAAACGGGCTAGACCTGGGGAGGGGTGTTCACTACCTTGGTGACCGCCGCCAGCAACAGCTTGGGGTTAAACGGCTTGACGATCCAGCCCTTAGCTCCCGCCTTCTTCGCCTTCTCGATGAGATCCGCGCGCCCCTCGGTGGTGAGCATGATGATCGGGATGCTCTTGCGCTCGCCGGTGCCAGCCACCTTCTCAAGCAGCTCAAGCCCCCCCATGCGAGGCATGTTGACGTCGCAGATGACCAGCGCCAGGTCCGGGTTGCGCGTGATCTTGTAGAGCGCGTCGATTCCGTCCTCGGCTTCCAAGATCTCGAAGCCCGACGGAGCAAGTGCGGCAGAGACCTGCTGCCGAATCGTCCGCGAGTCGTCGATGATGATGATTTTCTTCAAGAACGATGCCCTCATTCGAACAGTACCACGTCGCCTTCACTCTGTGCGGCATCAGAGACGGCCGGGGTCGCCAAGGCCTGCGCGATCTCCATCCTATCCGCAATCCGTCTTACGTTCACACGAACAATGAGACTTGTCGAATCCAGGTTGAACGTGAATTTCTCCCAGGGAGGGCTCTCTTCGAGGACGAGCTTAAGGACCTCCGCCGGGAGCGCCGCGGGCGTCTGAAGGCTCAGCCGAACCCCACGACGTGCGAGCATATTGGCAACCCTTCCCAGCAGCTGGTTGGTCAGCTCCGAGAGCCACTCATGGACCTCGGCCTTGCCGATCGGCTGGCTCTCTGATCCGGAGGCCAATGGATAAAGGCTCTTGAGGAGCGCTTCCGGACTGCCAATGCTGATCATGCCCTGGAAGAGTGGGCCGGAGAAGGCCATCACCCCTACCCAATCGCACCGCTCCTCCTCTTCCTGCGGCTCAGCAGGCTCCACGAGCTGGGCGGGATGACCATAACAGCTGAAGAGCGCCAGGGAAGACTGGACCACGATCTCCCGAATGGCCTGCATCAGGGGCTCCTGCTCTGGTTTGTCGGAGTCTGCTTTCATCCGCGGGGCCCCGAGAAGGCCGGAACGACCACCTCCTTAGGAAAGCGGAAGCGGATCAGTGTGCCTGCTCCCTGCTGACTCGAGACCTGGATGTCTCCCTTCATCTTCTCACAGGCCTTCCTCACCGCGCCCATGCCAATGCCGCGTCCCGAGTACTCGTTCGCGTGCTCCTTCGTCGAAAGGCCATCGTGGAACAGCGCTTCGACCAGCTCCTCGTGGGTGGTTGCCTTGAGGTGAGTCCGCTCCGCGGCCGCTCGCACCCGATCCCACTGGATGCCATGACCGTCGTCGGCCAGAGAGAGCTCCACGTTTCCTTCCGTGGAGCGAACCTCCAGCGTTAGGTGGCCTTCCGGTGCCTTCCCAAGCTTCTGTCGTTCCTCCGCGGCTTCGATGCCGTGATCGACGGCGTTTCGGACCACATGAGCGAAGGCCGGCCAGAATTCCTGCCAGGCCTCGTTCTGAAAACGAACCCCATCGGCATGGCAGGTCACTTTGAGACCCGGCTTACCCAGCCGCTCAGCGACCGCCTTGGCCTGCTCCGCGACTCGGGCCAACCGGGCTTGGGCAGGCTCGTGCCTCCAACACTCGATTATCCGCTTCAGCTCTTCCCTGGTGGCGCCCGCACTCAGAGAGGAGAGAAGCTCCTGGTACTCGCTTTCCTCAACCTCCAGGGTGCCCTCTTTCCGCTCCCTGGAAAGCGTCTTGATCTTCGCTTCGAGCTCTTGCCAGGCTAGGTGGAGCTTGCTCCATTCGGACGGCTCGAACAGCTCCCCTTCGTCCGCCAACCGTCCCTCTAGATGGTGACAGACCTGGACCAATGAGCTCACCCCGAAGAGCGACGCGTTTCCTTTGAGGGTATGCACACCGCGCTTGAGCTCCACTATCGAGGACGGCGAGGAGACGGTAAGCTGACTCACGATCTGCTTCGTCTCGCCGACGAACTCGGCGAAGCCAGCTGGATCGCGATTTATGTGTCGGAAGATCGCCACCATCTCACGCTGATTGGCCTCCGAGCGCTCCCTCTCCAACGCGTCGGTCAGATCGGAGACAATGACCAACACCGAGCAGACCTGCTCGTTCTTCATGATCAGCTTGTAGTCCAGAGAGAGTGCGCGTCCGCCGATGGACGTTCGCTTCGGAAACTGATCGATCGCGACCTCGGGCGGTAGGAAGCCGTCGGTCAAGCTCTCCCAACCCAGCCTGAGCCACCGACCCAGCTCCGGCTGGCTCCAGCCGAAGTAATCCCAGATCCGGGTGCCCGGCTCGAATGTCCCCAGCCAGCGGGACAGGATCAGCGCCCGCTCCGAGGACAGCTGGCCCGAGACGTCGGCGTACAGGAACCCCTGCCCAACATTGTCCAGCACCAGGCCCAGATCCCGGTTCTTGCGATCGAGCTCCTGGGCGACTTTCTCCAGACCCACGACGCTCTCGAAGAAGCTGCGGGCCACGAAGCAGGCGGCAATCGATTCTAGAATCACGAAGAGGGCGTGGATCGCAACCGCGACGAGTGAAGCCTCGTAGTTGAAGACGCTGCTGGGAAAGATGAAATAGAGGATCAGGTGGTGCAACGCGACGGCTCCCGCCGCGACGATAATCACCACCGGATTCGCGAACACCGCCAAAAGCGCGAGCGAAACGAAGAAGTAGAAGTGCATCTCGATCTGCATCACTCCCTGGCCGAAGTGAACGAGTAGCCCTCCCATGAAGACCGAGGTAAGCCCGAAGATCATCGAGATCTGTCGGGGATTGTGCAGCACCCTGTAGGCGGCGACCGGACCGGCCAGGGTCAACAGCGAGAGCACCAGGGCGGAGCGGAGGTTCGTGTCGCAGAGGTAGGCCACTGCCATCAGCACCGGCGGGTGGACCAGGAAGAACCAGAGCGCGATCCGGTTCATGCGCGCGAGGTAGTCGCGCTCGAACGAGCTGATCGTCTTTGGAAGAACGAGGTATGCGGCGAGCTTCCGGATCATCGGAGTCTATTCTCTCCTCGAGTACTTGAGTCTGAGTGGATCGAGCTGTTGCTGAAGCGCGGAGCTCACCGCACATCCGAACAGCGGCCGCTCGGCGGGACTCACCCCACGGACGAGGTCGGCAAGTATGGCGACATCTTCCACCTCACCCTGCTTCCGCCGGGTATACCCGCCCGAGTAGGCGATCCGTCCCCGCGGATCGACGACGACCAGCAGCGGAGCGCCCTGGATCCCGTACCTCTCTTGAAGTTTGCGCGCGGTCAGCGTCTCGAGGGAGAACCCTCGCGCGACCGCCGCTTCTCTCGAGGGGCTACCCTCGCCAATCAGAAGAATCTTCTCCTCAAAGCCGGGCCGTGGACCCCGCTCGACCAGCTTCTCGATCACCCTGCTCGAGCAGCCACACTTCTCCGCGAGAACGTGAAAGGCACGCCAGTTGGGCGAGGGCGAGGCAGCGGTCACAGCGGCGAGGGCCTCGATGCCACTCCCCTCTCGGGGAACCGGGAGCGCAAGTAGGTGGCCCGCCATCAAGTAAGTAATTGGCACGAAGGTCAGCCCGACCCAGACCCAGATCCCGATCTGGCCCAAGCACTGACCCCACCCCAAGCTTTGCTTCTTCCTCACCTGCCCAAATAAAAGCAACTGGTATGCCGGGGAATGCCACTCTCGTTACAGCTGGTTATGATGCCCTGAGCAGAGTCCACCAAGACCCGCGAAGCGGTTGATACCCAGCTTCAAGGCGCGGCTTGCCGGCGCATCAGAGAGACCGGTTCCGCAGCCAGTCGCCAGGTAGATCTGCGACAAGAACCGCGAGGTGCGGAGCTAGACTTCAAATATCTGAGTCAGTCGTCAATCCAAACCCCTGGACTTTCTAAAAAATTTGTCTTCCGAGACGGGTACGCCGGTGGCAAGGGTGTGTCGACGATATACTCGGCGGAGGCGCTCATGAGCTGGAACTGGCGAGCAGGTTTCTTTGCGGCGTGCGCGGTCGCGGGCGTGGGTTGCGGCGGACGAGGCTCGGACCCCCAGCCGGTCCAGAGCCGCCTCGCGCTGGAGAGCTTCGGGAGCTGCGAAGCGCTCGAGGAGTACATCGAAGACACCGCGGTGCGCGAGATGCGGTCCACCATCGAGCAGTACGAGAAGAGCTACCGCGTCTACGGAGTGCCGAGCACCGGTGCCGCGGAGGACGCGGCTGCACCCGTAGCGGGCAGCGCCGCCTCGGCTCCTTCCAGCTACACCCAGACCAACACCCAGGTGGTGGGCGTCGACGAGGCGGACTTCGTGAAGAACGACGGCACCCGGATCTTCGTGCTCAGCGGGAGCACGCTCTACCTGAACCGCAGTTGGCCCGCCGCGGAGCTGGCCACCATCGGCACGTACAAGGTCGAGGGTTGGCCCCGGGAAATGTTCCTCGCGGAGAAGGATCGTCTGGTCATCTTCTCCGGTGTCGCCTCGGGCGACGGCTCCTCTCCGGGGCCGACGCCGGCGGGCGGCGACCTGGCGCCATGCTCGGATTTCGGTTGCGGCACCTTTGCCGACAGCCTGAAAGTCACCGTGCTCGACGTGAGCGACCTCGCCGCGCCCAAGGTGCGGCAGGAATACTATCTGCCGGGTGGGTACGCGAATGCGCGTCGGATCGGTGCGTCGGTGCGAATGGTCCTGAGCGATCAGCTACGGTGGCCGACGACGCTCCAGTGGTATCCGGACGAAACGCAGCCCGGAATCGCGTTCTCCGCTCTGAACAAGGGCTATGGGCAGCTGATCGAGGAGAACGAGAAGAAGATCCGCGCCCAAGCTCTCTCCGCTTGGTTGCCCCCAATCAGGAGAAAGATCGAAGCCGGAGCGATCGAAGAGATCGCCTATCAATGCTCGGACTTCTACAAGAGCGACGCTCCGACCCGGCTGGGCCTGGTAACCGTTGCTACCCTCAACCTCGATGCGCAGGGCGCGCTCGCCCGCACCACGATCGTCGCCGAGGCGGGCGAGATCTACGCCTCCCCCCGGCACCTCTATGTGGCCAGCTCTCACTGGTGGTCCTGGCCCGAGCCCGGTCAGACCGACCACACCTATCTGCACAAGTTCGACATCACTCAACCGGATCGCGCCGTCTACGTCGGTTCGGGTGGCCTGGCCGGACAGATCGTCGATCAGTTCGCGATGGATGAGGATGCCGATGGATACTTTCGCGTCGCCACGACGATCTCCCGCCGTGTCGAGGACCCTTCTGACAAGCGGAACGAATGGGGCATCCTCGAGACCACCAACCGGGTGAGCGTCATGGGCGAGGTTGAAGGGCGGCTGGAGGTCGTGGGCAAGACCGAGGAGCTGGCGGTAGGCGAGCGGATCTTCAGCGCTCGATTCCTGGGTAACCGCGGCTTTGTGGTCACCTTCCGCCAGGTCGATCCGTTTTTCACATTGGACCTCTCCGACCCCCGCGATCCCAAGAAGGTCGGCGAGCTCAAGATCCCCGGCTTTTCGACTTACCTCCACCCAATCGACGAGAGCCATGTCCTAGGGATCGGCTCCTACGTCTCACCGGACAACGCTTGGAGCTCGCGAGCGATCAAGCTCTCGCTGTTCGATGTTGCGGACTTCGCCAACCCCAAGGAGCAGTCCTCGATTCTTGTCGGCACCAGCTCGGCCAGCTCCGAGGCGCAGTACGATCATCGTGCCTTCAACTACTTCGCCAACAGGAAGCTGCTCGCCATCCCTTTTGTCGACTGGAATCCATCTATCGCTTCGGGCGACGGTTATTGGTCGTCATTCGTAAGCGAGCTGCGTCTCTTTCAGATCGACACCGCTACCGGCATCACAGCCCGCGGCGCTCTCTCTATGAGCGACGTCTTCAGCTCCGGGCAGGACAACGGATGGAGCTACTTCTGGCTGCCGCAAGTCAGGCGAAGCGTGATGGCGGACGACTTCGTGTACGCTGTGAGCGACGCCGGCATCCGGGTGGCGAACACGAATAGTCCGAACACGCCCATCAAGACAGTGCTCTTTCCGAAGAGCGCGCCTTAGCTCCTTCCATGAGGAGGCCGTGACGCCTTCACCTGGGGGCGGGGGGGAGCCTCTACTGTCCAGCGCTCATACAGCGGATAGAGCGCTCGCTCTTCCGCCTCGATTCGAGACACCAGCAACCCCAGGATCGTCTCCCAATCCTTGGTGAAGCTGGGGAGGTCGAGTGGACCTGACGCGGGCCCGTGACGCTCCAAGAATCTCTTCAGCTGAGCGGTGATGCGGCCCATGCTGTCAGTGAATGCCGCCGCAGTTCTCCCGAGGACCTCATCCCTGTGCTCCTGGGCCGCGCGAGTAAGGGGCGGGTAGAGCTCCTTGTCTTCCAAGCTCAGGTGGTTGGTGAGGGCTTTTGTGAGGATATCCAGGTGATTTCGAATACGGCCAGCGTCTCTCGCTTCAATCGCCTTGGCCAGGTTCGAAGCCTCAGTCTGGACCGCTCTGTGTTGGCTCTTGAGTGTCGCGATTAAATCGTTCATCTCATCAAGCTCCCATGTCTTCTTGTAGGCAAGCTACCGCCAGTGGCTTTGGATGGAATTCATCCACCTTCCCACAAGGTCATACGAGCTGTCGAAATAAGCGATCGGGTGGGACCAGAACCGTCAAAAGGCAGCCCTCGCAAGCTCCAGGAGGTCGGCCTCAGAGCAAGGCCGCGGGTTGGTCTGGTGCGATGCGTCCTCGAATGCTTTCTGGGCGACCCGCGGCAGGTCGGCCTCCTTCACCCCAGCGTCTCGCAACCGCTGTGGGATCTTCAGCTCCCGCTGAAGCGATCGCACCCGCGCCACTGCCGTTTCTGCCAAGCGGTCGACGCTGGCCTGCGTCGGCTCGCCCATCGCCACCGCCACCCGGGCCAGCCGCTTCGCCGCAGCCTGCCGATTGAAGTCCAGCACCGACGGCAGGACGATCGCGTTGGCGAGTCCATGGTGTAGCCCGGAGATCGGGGTCAGCGCGTGGGCCAGCGCGTGCGAGGCACCCAAGCCCTTCTGCAAGGCCATCGTCCCCTCCATCGCCGCGACCATCATATCCGTCCGTGCTGCCGCGTGGCCGCCGTCCCTGAA
>JBGTHI010000362.1:0-3572 GCA_041746295.1 Myxococcaceae bacterium | reverse complement strand
TCAGAGAGGGGCGCGGTCGCCGCGACCTGTTGCGCGGGGGCCGAAGCCAGCGACGGCGCACGCGTCGGAGCCGCGCGTCCGTAGATCTGCGTCACCCGCGAAGGCTCGAGCGCCGAGGGAGGAAGGGCGGACGCCAGCGGCGCTTTGGGCGCGGGAGACGGCACTGGCGCGGCCACTGCCTTCAGAGGAGGTGGGATGGGAACGGAGGTGCCGATGGAGCTGCCGGGACGCGCCAGGAAGACCTGATTGCAGCGGGTGCACTGCACCGGCGTGCCAGCGGGCGACAGCATCCGCTCGTCCAGGTTGTAGCTCGCCGAGCACTTCTCACAGGAGATCAGCACGCTGGTCCTCTAGAGCTCCAACACCGCCTGCAGCATCTTCAGCTTCGCCGGCCCCACGCCCACCACCGCATCGACCTCGTCCCAACTCTTGAAGCCACCACGTCCGTCCCGGGCCGTCACCAGAGACTTCGCCAGCGTCGGCCCTACCCCCGAAAGGGCGGTGAGCTCCTGTTCGGATACCGCATTAAGCTTGACCTTCAGCCCCACCGTCCACTTCGCGGACGCCCTGAGAGGGTCCCCGCCGCCATCCGGAGCACAGGCCACATAGACATACCCCTCTCGCTGAAAGCTCCGCAGCTCGGACGGCGGACAGGCCGCTGCTTCGGGCTCGGGCCACCAAAGGGCCATCCCTAAGCCGGTGACGAGCAGCCCCGCCCCCACGACCGCGAGCCAACCCGTTCGGTTCACGGACCCTACCCCGCTTGCGTACCTGCACCATCGAGGCCGAAGGCGGTGTGCAGCGACCGCACCGCGAGCTCGGTGTACTTGCTGTGCACTACGCAGGAGGTCTTGATCTCCGAGGTGCTGATCATCATCACGTTGATGCCTTCGCGGGCGAGCACCTGGAACATCTTGGCGGCTACGCCGGAGTGATTGCGCATTCCCACTCCCACCACCGAGACCTTGGCAATCTGGTCATCAAATTCGACGCCATCCGCCTTCACCGAGGCGGCGACCTCCTTCATCACCTCGCGCGCCTTGCCAAAGTCGGACTTGCCGACGGTGAAGGTCAGGTCGGTCTTTCCGTCCTTGGAAACATTCTGAACGATCAGATCGACCACCACGTGCTTGTCGTCGAGCGCTCCGAAGACCTGGGCGGCGATGCCCGGGATGTCCGGCACACCGCGAAGCGCGATCTTCGCCTCGTTCTTGTCGTAGGCAATCCCGCTGACCAGTACGTCTTCCATCGACTTGTCCTCCTCACATACCAACGTCCCCGGATCCTCGCTGAAGGACGACTTCACCCAGAGAGGCACCTTGTATTTCATCGCGAACTCGACCGAGCGGATCTGGAGAACCTTCGCCCCCAGGCTGGCCAGCTCCAGCATCTCCTCGTAGCTGATTTTGGAAAGCTTCCTGGCAGCGGAGACGATGTTCGGGTCGGTGGTGTAGACTCCGTCGACGTCGGTGTAGATCTCGCAGGCGTCCGCCTTGAGCGCGGCGGCGATCGCTACCGCGGTGGTGTCTGCGCCACCCCGGCCGAGAGTGGTGATGTTCCCCTGCTCGTCCACCCCCTGGAAACCGGCAACGACCGCGATCTGCTTGTCCTTGAGCGCGGCGAAGATCCGCTCGCCGTCGATGCTCTTGATCCGCGCCTTGGAGTGGACGCTGTCGGTGACGATCTGGCACTGGTGGCCCAGGAAGCTCTGCGCTGTCCCTCCGGCTTCGTGGATCGCCAACGCCAACAGCCCGATGGTCACCTGCTCGCCCGTGGCGACCACGACATCCTGCTCGCGCTCACTGGGCTGCTGGGTGATCCGCTCCACCAGGCCAAGCAGCCGGTTGGTCTCGCCGGACATCGCCGAGACAACCACCACCACGTCGTGCCCCGCGCGCTGCGCCTTGAGCACCCGCTCGGCCACGTTCTTGATCCGGTCGGGGTTGCCGACGGAGGTTCCGCCGTACTTCTGGACGATCAGTGCCACGGGCGCTCGACGCCTCCTTCTCCATGCCAGGGGCCGCGCACCGTAGTGAGACCGGGCCCCCCTGTCTAGAGCGCGCCTCATAAACTGCGGGGGGCTTGCCCCCCTTTCGGACCTTGGGGGAGGTTGCGGCTCCGCTCCGGTACTCTCCGCGTTTCGGATCTGAACCTGCTCGCGACGTTTATGAGACGCGCTCTACTCGCGGCTCGCCTTCAGGAGCCGCTTGCGGATCATCTCCCGCTTCAGGCTAGAGAGCCGCATCACGTAGACCGTCCCGTAGAGATGATCAATCTCATGCTGCAGGACGTGGGCCAGCCGCCCTTCCGCCTCCAGCTCATGCCACGCACCGGTTCGATCCTGGTACTTCACCTTGACCCGGTGGAAGCGCGGACAGGGCTCCCACTCCCCGGGCACCGATAGGCAACCCTCTTCCAAGGTCACCGGACCGGTGGTCTCCAGAATCCTGGGATTGACGATCTCGAAGAAGCTCCCGTCCTCGCGGCCCACCCAGGCCACGCTGAGCGGCTCGCCGATCTGATTGGCGGCAATCCCCACGCCGTCAGCCGCCTTGCAGGCCTCCATCATCTCAGCCAGCAAGGATGCCAGGGATGCGCCGAACTCGATCACCTCCCTTGTGGGAGAGGTGAGGACCTTCGCTGGCCACCAAACGATCTCACGCGGCATGGAAGTCGCGACTTATCGCGCCAGGGAAACCGGCGGCAAGCCATCGTGACGCCGGTCTGCCATGGTACGGCTTGACCATGGCCGAAACTCCCCTGCTGCTGGATGGCAACTCTCTTTCACTGGACGACGTCCTTGGGGTGGCTCGACGCGAAGCGCGGGTGGACATCGCTCCAGCTGCCTGGGCCAGGGTCCGTGCTGCCCGCGCGTTCGTCGAGAAGGTGGCCAGCGAGGAGGCGCCCACCTACGGGGTAAACACCGGCTTCGGCACCCTGTCCGAGGTGCGGATCGCCCAAAGCGACTTGAAGCAACTCCAGCGGAACCTGATCCTCTCCCACGCCGCGGGAGTAGGACAGCCGCTGCCGCACCGAGAGGCGCGCGCCCTTCTCCTCCTGCGCTGCAACGTGCTGGCGAAGGGCTTCTCCGGCATTCGCCCCGAGACGCTGGAGCTGGCGGTAGCGATGCTGAACGCCGATCTGATTCCGGTCATTCCGGAGCGCGGGAGCGTGGGGGCCTCGGGGGATCTGGCGCCGCTCGCCCACCTGGCGCTCACCTTGATTGGCGAGGGCGAAGCGTTCTTCCAGGGCAGCCGCATGCGCTCGAGCGAAGCGCTCTCCCGGGCGGGTCTCAAGCCGGTAGTGCTGGAAGCCAAGGAGGGGCTCGCGCTGGTCAACGGCACGCAGGCGATGGGCGCGGTGGGCAGCTTGACGCTGCTGGCGGCCGAGGGGCTGGCCGAGCTGGCGGATCTGGCCGGCTCGATGACCCTGGAAGGGCTCTTGGGCAGCCATCGGCCCTTCTTGCCGGAGCTCCACGAGGTCAGGCCCCTCCCGGGTCAGCTGGCGGTGGCCGCCCATCTGCGCGACCTACTCCAGGGCTCCGCGCTGGTGAAGACCCACGCGCATTGCGG
>JBGTHI010000361.1:0-3045 GCA_041746295.1 Myxococcaceae bacterium | reverse complement strand
CGATGAGCAATGCCCCTTACCTCTCGCACGCGATGCGGGGCGGTGCGCGGATGGGCAGCGTGGAGATGAAGGACGCGATGATCCTGGACGGCCTGTGGGACGTCTACGAGCAGGTCCACATGGGGGTCTGCGCCGAGGGCTGCGCCTCCACCTACCAGATCTCCCGCGAGACGCAGGACGCCTATGCCCTCGAGTCGACCCGTCGTGCGGTCCAGGCGCAAAGAGAGGGGCTTTTCAAGGAGGAGATCGTTCCGGTCTCGATCCCCAACAAGAAAGGGGAGCCTCTTATCGTGAGCGACGACGAGGGGCCCAAAAACGCCCGTCCGGAGAAGATCCCCAGCTTGAAACCGGTCTTCAGAAAGGACGGTACGGTCACCGCCGCCAATGCCTCTTCGCTGAACGACGGGGCGGCGGCGCTGGTCTTGATGAGCGCTGAGCGGGCCCGCGCGGAGAAGCGTCTAGTGCTCGGGCGGATCGTTGACTATGCGCAGGCCGCCCGCAAGCCGGCCGAGTTCACCGTGGCCCCCGCCGACGCGATCCGCAAGCTGATGGAGCGGACCGGCCGGGCCCTGGGCGACGTGGATCAGTGGGAGATCAACGAAGCCTTCGCGGTGGTCGCGCTGGCCAACAACCAGCTCCTGGGGCTGGACGCCTCCAAGGTCAACGTCCGGGGTGGAGCGTTGATCTTGGGCCATCCGATCGGCGCTTCCGGGGCGCGGGTCTTGGTGACGCTGTTGCACACGCTCAAGACGCTGGGCCAGAAGCGCGGGGTCGCCTCCCTCTGCATCGGCGGGGGCGAAGGCATAGCCCTGATGGTCGAGCGCTGATCGAGTTCCCCTACGGGATGCGTTTTTGACGCTTGCCGGGACAGTCGATCTGCTGCCCTGGGCGGCCGCTCCCTAGGACTCTCTCCGAAGTCGCGCTACGCTCGGCCTGAATGAACAAGCTCTTCGCCAACGCCGAGCAGGCCGTGGCCGACATCGGCGATGGCGCGACCGTGATGAGCGGGGGCTTCGGGCTGTGCGGAAACCCGGAAAACCTGATCGCCGCGCTTCACAAGAAGGGCGTGAGCGGGCTCACCCTGATCTCCAACAACTGTGGAACCACCGAGCTCGGCCTGGGGGTACTGCTCAAGTCCCGGCAGATCAAGAAGATCGTCGCCAGCTACGTGGGTGAAAACAAGGAGTTCGAGCGGCAGTACCTCTCCGGGGAGCTGGAGGTGGAGCTCAATCCCCAGGGGACCTTCGCCGAGCGGATCCGGGCCGGGGGCAGCGGGATCGGCGGCTTCTACACCCGGACCGGGGTGGGGACGCAGGTGGCGGAGGGGAAAGAGGTCCGCACGCTCGACGACGGCCACCGGTATGTCTTGGAACAGCCGCTTCGGGCCGATTTCGCCCTGGTGCGCGCCTGGAAGGCGGATCGCTGGGGAAACCTGATCTTCCGGAAAACGGCCCGGAACTTCTCTCCCTTGATGTGCACCGCGGCCGAAGTGACCATCGCCGAGGTGGAGACGCTGGTCGAGGTGGGCGAGCTGGAGCCCGACTCGGTCCATTGTCCCTCCATCTTCGTGCAGCGGCTGGTGGTGGGGCAGGGCTATCAGCGCTGGATCGAGCGGCGCACTGTGAGGGCTGGGACACCATGCCCTTGAGCCGGGAACAGCTTGCCCAGCGGATCTCGCGCGAGCTGCGCGACGGCTATTACGTCAACCTGGGCATCGGCATGCCGACGCTGGTCGCCAATTACATCCCCCAGGGAATTGAGGTGGTCCTCCACTCCGAAAACGGACTGCTGGGGACCGGCCCCTGGCCCTACGAAGGCGAGGAGGACTCCGACCTGATCAACGCGGGCAAGGAGACGGTCACCGCCGTGCCGGGGGCCGCCTTCTTCGACTCGGCCCTGTCCTTCGGGATGATCCGGGGCGGCCACATCGACATGGCGGTCCTGGGCGCAATGGAGGTCAGCGAGAAGGGCGACCTGGCCAACTGGATGGTGCCAGGCAAGCTGGTGAAGGGGATGGGCGGGGCGATGGATCTGGCCGTGGGGGCCCGGCGGGTCTATGTGATGATGGAGCATGCCACGAAGGAGGGGCAGGCTAAGATCCTGAGACAGTGCAAGCTGCCACTCACCGGCCAGAGGTGCGTTCACTACATTGTGACCGAGCTCTGCTGGATCGACGTTACCCCCGAGGGGCTGGTCCTGCGCGAGCTTGCCCCGGGAGCTACGGTAGAGGAGGTCCAGCGGCTGACCGAGCCGCCGCTCAAGACGTCGCCAGACCTACATCCAATGGCAGTGCTATAGTCGGGCCCGCAGCCGAAGCACTCGGAGACGCCATGCCGGAGAAGTCGGATCGGACGAAGAAGAGTAACCGCCAAGCCAACAGGCTCCACCACGAGCTGTTGGTGGCCTATCGGACCGTAGACGGCTTCATCACCGACTGGGCGGTGAACATCTCTCGCGGAGGGATCTTCATCAATACGCGCAACCCGCTGGCGGTGGGAACCACCGTCCGGTTGATCATCTCCTTGCCGGACGCGGCCTTCCCCTTCGACCTCTCCGGGAAGGTGATCCGGGTCAACGAGTTCGACAACCCGTCCAATCAGGTCCCGGGCATGGGGATCGAGTTCATCGACGTGGATGACGAGAAGCGAGGGCGGATCGAGCGGTTTGTCGAGCGGCTTCGCAAGGACATCCCCGACGCGGCCGAGGACGGCCAACGTGCAATAGGCGATCGCTCCAAGCGGATGTAAGGCGGGCAAGCCCCCGAGCCGGACCCTCCGCTCGAACCGTCCTAGCAAGTACAGGGCTGGCGAAGCCGATGAGCACACACGACGTCGAGCTTCAGATTGAACGACTCTCCGAGCTGGGGGCGGGGGTCGCCCACTGGCAAGGGCGCGCCGTCTTCGTGGACCGGACCGCACCCGGCGACCGGGTCCTCGCCCGGATCGAGCAGGAAGGGCGGGTCTGGAAGGGGAGGGCGCTGGAACGGCTCGCTTCAGGGCCGGAGCGCGTCGAGGCGAACTGCATCCTGAACGATCGCTGCGGCGG
>JBGTHI010000360.1:0-3612 GCA_041746295.1 Myxococcaceae bacterium | reverse complement strand
CGACGCCGGCGCAGTGGCCGCGGACGCCGGCGCTTCGCTCTTCTGGGAGCAGGCCCACAGGGCCGAGCCTGAGGCTACACCCAATATGGCGGCGAAAAGGCGAACCCAGGAGCGCTTCAAGGTCATTGCGGGCCTTCTTCTAATAAGGTGAGGTGGAAAGGAGTTACTCGCGCCGGCCCACCCGCCAAGCGGAGATGCCGAGCGTGAGCGCGGCCAGCCCTCCCAAGGTCAGGAGGGAGACGGAGGGTAGCGCAGCGATCCCCGAGGCATTGGAGGCCGCGCCGCCGGGGAAGAGCGCCTGCCGGACGGCGTCGACCGCGAAGCGCATCGGGTTGAGCCGCATCAGTCGACCCAGGACCGAGTCCGGGGTGTCCACCGGGAACATCGCACCGGAGAGGACCCACATCGGAATCAGCACCACGCTCATTACCGCGTGGTAGCCCGAGGCGGAGTTGATCCACCACGCGAGCGCGAATCCCAGGCCGGTGAGGAACAGCGACGAGAGGATCAGCGCGCCGAAAAGCAGCGGCCAATGAACGGCGGAAACGGAGACTCCGGCCAGCGGCGCCAGCAAGAGGAAGAGCGAGGCCTGGATCAGCGCGACGGCGCTGGATCCCAGGCACTTGCCCAGTACTACCGAGAAGCAGGAGCCGGGCCCAACCAAGACGCTCTGAAGAAAGCCCTCGCGCCTGTCCTCGATCACGGTAATCGTGGCGAAGATGGCCGAGAAGAGCAGCACCATCGTCACCACGCCCGGGAAGAAATAGGCGGAATAGCGGACATGGGTGGCGCCCTGAAGGCGGAACGAGCCGCCGAAGCCGGAGCCTAACACCCACCAGAAGAGGATCGGCTGAGCAAGCGCGCCCACCACCCTGCTTCGCTGACGGAAGAAGCGGACCACGTCCCGTCCGGCCAGCACCCGGGCCGTCGCGAAGTCGAGCGCCAGGCTCACGGCTCTCCCTCCAACTCGCCGTCCAGATCCAGGTCGGTACCGGTCAGCCTCAGGAAGACGTCCCCCAGGGTCGGTCGCCGCAGTCGGACCGATCTGAGCGCGCCCGAGGGCAGCGCCTCCACCAACCGCGGAATCAGCTCATGGCCCCGCGGATGCTCTAGCCGGATCGTCCGGCCGCGCACCACAGCCTCCAGCCCCAGCTTTTCCAGAATGAGATCCCGGATCGCCTCGAGCTTCTCGGTCTCCAGGGTCACCACGTCGTCCCCGAATCGGGAGGCCCAGGCGGAGGGGGGCTCACAACCTACCCAGCGGCCGGCTTCGATCAGACCCAGCCGGTCGCAGCGCTCCGCCTCATCCGAACGGTGGGTGGTGAGCAGCACCGTCAATCCCGTCTCGGCGCGCGCCTCGCCCAGGTACCGCCAGAAGCTCCGGAAGGCCGCCTCGTCCAGCCCCTGGGTCGGCTCGTCCATCAGGAGAATCGACGGCCGGTGGATCAGCGCCCGCGCCAGCTCCAACCGCCGACGCATTCCGCCCGACCAGGTGGCGATCCGCTCTCCGCCGCGGGGCTGGAGGCCAAACAACCCCAGCAGCTTCTCGCCGCGCCGGTCCGCATCGTGACGGGAAAGGCCGTAGAGCCGCGCGCCCAATCGGAGGTTCTCTCGGGCGGTCAGCTGCCCATCCAGGCTGCCGCTCTGGAAGACCACCCCCAGCTTCACCCGGAAGGCGGCGTCTTGCAGTGCGGAGTGGCGACCTTCGAAGGTGACCGTCCCCGCGTGGGCTCGCAGCAACCCGGCCAGGATTCGGAACAGCGTCGACTTCCCGGCGCCGTTGGGACCCAACAGCCCAAACACCTCGCCGGAGAGCACGCCGAAGCTGACACCGTCCAGCGCCACCCGTGCGCCAAAGCGGCGGGTCAGCCCCTGGACTTTGAGAATAGGTTGGGGATGACTCTGCGCGGAAGATCCGGTGGTCATCGGGGTTAGAAGCCCACGTCAATCCAGAGCGCGGCGAAGAGCGCCGCCAGATAGACGATGGAGTAGGCGAAGACCCGCCGCGCCCAGGCAGCGCCCAGCTGGCGCAGGAATCCCTTCAGGCTCAGCCCGATGAAGCCTGCCCCCAGCAGCGACGCACAGGTCAGGTAAAAGCCGCCCGCCGCGCCCATCGGGTAGAGCCAGAGGGTCACCGGCACCAGCGCCAAGACGTAGGCCAGCAGATTGACCCGCGCCAGCTCATCGCCCCGCTCGATCGGCAACGAGCGCATCCCCGCCGCCAAGTACTCCTGCTTGCGGAACAGCGCGATCGCGATGAAGTGGGGGATCTGCCAGAGGACCAGGATGGCGAAGAGCACCGCGCCAACGGGCCCCACCCGTCCCTCCACCGCAGTCGAGCCCATCAGCGGCGGCAGGGCACCCGGAACGGCCCCCACCAGCACCGAGAGCCAGGTGCGGTTCTTGAGCGGCGTATAGGCAAAGACATAGGACAGCAGCGCGCCCAGGCCCAGCACAGCGGTGAGCCAGTTGGCGGCAATTGCCAGCGCGGGCAGCGAGACCGCGGCGAGCGAGATCCCGAACCAGAGCGCGACCGAAGGCTCCATCCGGCCTGAAGGGAGCGGGCGCGACTGCGTGCGCCGCATCAGCCGGTCCGACTCCCTTTCCAGATAACAGTTGAGGGCGTTGGCCGCTCCGACTGCGCCGGCCGTTGCGAGCAGGGTGGCGAAGGCCTTGGGGGCGGAGAGGTCGCCGCGCGAAAGGTACATGCCTCCCGCCGTGGTGCAGAGCACCAGGCTGGAGAGCCGGGGCTTGGTCAGGGAGACCAGATCACCGGCCGCTTGAAGGGAGACCGCGAGCGGGCGCGCATTCACGCCGGCCTGTCTACTCGCGCCGGTTCGCCACTGCAAGAGCGGGGGGATGACTGCGCCATCCCCCCGTGCCCCCGGGTGGAGGCTTGCCTCCTCCAACGACTTGGAGGGGGGCGCTTCGGGCCGGGCGGACCCGTCCCTCCGCTTCGGTCCTGCTCCCAAGTTGATGGAGGGGGAGCAGGCGGGCCGGGATCCCCCCGCTCTAATAAACCTGGGTCAGCGACTGCGCCTCGTTGGCGAAGGGGCCTCGGGGCTCGCGGCGAAGGTACTCGTTTGCCACCGCCTTCGCCCGGTCGGAGGTCCTCCGGTCCTGCGAGAGGAAGCGGGCGTAGTAGATGTAGGCAGGCGCGTAGTCGGCATCCTCGATGATCGACTTGGCGAAGGTCTCCGCCGCCTTCGCACGCTCTCCCCTGGCATCGTAGACCCGACCGAGCTCGGCGTAGATCATCGCCAGGCGGGATGACTGCCCCAGCGACTCGCGCGAGGCCTTCTCCAGCGCCTCCTGCGCCTTGGGGAAGCTCCTCTGATCGATGTAGATCAGCGCCATCCCCAACAAGGCGTCCGGGTTGCGCACGTGCGGGTCCAGCACCGCGCGGGAGTATTCGGTCAGCGCGTCCTCGGTCTTGCCCTGCTTCCGAAGCGAGTCGCCCAACATCGCCAGCAGCCGCGGGCTGTCCTTGAGAGTCTTGAGCGCGTTGCGGAGCGCCTCCTCCGCCTCCTTCTCCCCGCCGGGCTTCTGCATCAGCGCCCGCGCCAGCTCCACCGAGAACTGCGCGCGCGTCCCGTCCGCCTGCACCGCCTG
>JBGTHI010000359.1:0-4528 GCA_041746295.1 Myxococcaceae bacterium | reverse complement strand
CGAAGCTGCCGCGCGGCTCAGGCCCGGCGCGCTGCGACGCATGATCAGGAACCAGCGCCAGCCGGTGCTGGCGCAGGTACTGCCGCAGGGCCGCAGGTCGTTCTATCCGGCCGGCATGAGCAGCCATTTCGCGCTGATCGTCGGGATCGCCGGGACCGGCCAGCAGGCGCGGCTCACGGTCAACGACCCCTATCCCTACCCCGAGGCGTCGAACCCCTATCTTGCCGCCGGCGAGCGCACTGGCGAGCCTGGCCAGTACAGGATCCCTTACGACGAGTTCCGCCGCCGCCTCGGTTACCGCCAGTCGGTGGTGCTGCGCTGAGGGCGTACCGGACGCCCCACCCTCAGCCCTGCACCGAGTAGCCGCCGTCGACCGGGATCGCGGCGAAGTCGTCATGAATTCGCGGAGAAAATCTGTTGAGAGGGGGCGTAGACCTCCTCTGCCCTCTGATACAATCCCATAAAGGACGTTGCAGGGCGCCTCGGGGCGCTTGGCGCTGTGCACGGAAGAGCCGGCTCGAAGCTGGCTCACGATCGAGGGCTTTCTCGATCTGCTGTAGCCGAGGGTTTTAGCTGCCACGCCCCGGGGCCTGTGGTGGGGGTGGCGAGGGGAGGGATGCAGCCCCGCACCACCTTCCCCAAGGAGCCCCGCCCTCGACTGAGGGCGGGGTACAAGGATTATTCACGCAAACCCAAGCAAACTTCCCAGAGGGAAGGCATTGGTTCGCCCCACCGTCAAGGCCTAAAACATGTGATTGACGGATTTGGCGCATGAGACCTGGCAGGACGCCGAGGCCCTCTTCTCGTCGCTTCGTGGCCAGTGATCCAGCCGTCATCGACGGCTTACCGTATCGCTGGTGCGGTCATAGAGCTTGGTGGTGCGCGGGCTGGAGTGCGCGGCCATCATCTGGGCCTTCTCGAGCGTGCCGCCGTTGGTGAGGTAGATGGTGATTCCGGTCGCCCGGAAGGTGTGGCAGCCAATCTGGGTCGCCACCCCGGCCTGTTTTGCCCACCGCTGAACCATGTGAAAGGGATTGGCGCGCGCCAACGGTCGCTCGGAGAGCTGCCCCGTGCGCCCGCGACCGCGGGGCTCGTTCCGGCCCTCGGAGCCTTGCCTCCCGCCCTGGAACGGCGCATGGTGGGCAGTCAGAAGCCGGCACCTGGGGAATCCCCGTTCAACAGGGAGGCAGCAAATGAACAAAACTGGATCACTCGCGCAAGGGTCGCCAACCATCGCCATGACCCGACGGAAGTTCGTCGAGACGACCGCGGTGGCGGGTGGGGCGCTGGTCGCCGCGCCCTTCCTTGGCGGCAAGGCTCCGGCCTATGCGCAGGCCCGCAAACTGCACTACCTTCAATGGAGCAGTTTCGTCCCCGCCGCCGACGTCGAAATCAACCGGCAGGCCAAGGAGTTCAAGAAGGCAACCGGGATCGACATCACGGTTGAGATGATCAACCAGAACGACATGGCGGCCCGGATCACGGCCGCGGTCGAGAGCGGCAGCGGCGCCGACGTGATCCAGATGAACGCCAACCAACCGCATCTGTTTGCCGGCGGTCTTGCCGACCACAACGCTCTCGTGGCGGAGCTGCTGGACGACCAAGCGTACCAGTGGGCGAGCGGCGCCGCGACCGTGGATGGCGTCGCCCGGGGCGTGCCCCTGTTCAACCTCGGCAATGCCATCGTCTACCGCAAGGACGTGTTCGAGGAGCTGGGCCTCAAAGTGCCCAACACCTGGGACGAGTATCTCGAGGTCGGCAGAGCCTTGAAGAACAACAACCTGCCGGTCGGCCAGACGTTAGGCCACACCTTCGGTGATGCGCCTACGTTCTGCTATCCGCTTCTGTGGAGCTTCGGTGGCCAGGAGGTCGACGAGTCCGGAAAGAGGGTGGTGATCGATTCTGATGGCACCCATCAGGCGCTGGCATTCCTCAAGGAGTTCTGGGAGGTGGCCTGTGACCCCGGCGGCTTTGCCTGGGACGACACCAGCAACAACCGCGCCTTCCTCGGCCAGACCCTCGGCGCGACGCTGAACGGTGCGAGCATCTACTTCATTGCGCGGAACAGCCCGGACGACTACCCGGAGTTCGCTGACAAGCTCGACCACTTCCTCAATCCGGAGGGCCCATCAGGGCGCTTCCATTTCGTCGCGCCGCGGGCACTCAGCATCATGGAATACTCGCCGAACAAGGAGGCGGCCGCCGAATACATCCGCTGGTCGTCCCGAGACGACAACTTCAGCGAGTTCATGTCGGTGAACAAAGGCTACGTCCAGGGGGTGACGCCGAAATGGGAGGATCACCCGGTCTGGAAGTCCGATCCGGCGATTGCGCTTTTCGCCACCAATCCGCGCTACGGTCGCACCGCCGGCTACGCGGGTCCATGGAACCGGCAGTCGGGTGAAGCTCAGGAGAAATACATCATCGTCGACATGTTCGCTCGCGCGGCGCGCGGCGAGGACCCGAAGGAGATCGCTGCCTGGGGACAGAAGGAGCTTGAGAACGTCTACGGCTCGTGACGATCAAAAAGGGTCCGGGCCAGTGTGAGCGCCTTTTGCAGTGCCTCCACCTGTTCCTCGACGTTGATAGGCCTCTGGCGAGGTGATCTCGAGGCGGCGATCCTCGTAGATGTTCTCGATCTCTGGATGCGGGCCTTGCTGCGCCCGAAACCGGGCAACTGCTGCGTGTTCTGCTCGTACGGCGACGCCGCCTGCCCGCCGGTGCAAAAGGAGAGGTCGCACGGGATTGGGAAGGAGCCGGCCGTTGCGGCCGGCTCCCAAAAGCAACGGACGGGTAGGTTAGTACGCCGCAATCGGATTACCGGGGGCGCCCGTAGCGCCGACTAGCTTGAGCGGGGCCCATGAGAACAAGAACTCGTAGACTTTCTCCTCCGACAACCCGTCGAGATCGAGGTTCTCGAAGTTGTAGATGCCACGTCGCAAGATCAGATTCATGTGGCAGTACGCAAAAGACTCGGGCGGTCCATTTTTGGCAAAGTCGTAGGGCTCGAGTCCCCAGGTGTCTGACCCGATCATCGAGATCTTGCGTTCGGCGAGATAATCGCAAACCTCAGGACTGACACCTGGCTCGCCGGCGCCGTTTGCCTTGTTGTCGGCCGCGATCTGGTCGGGCGTCTTCTCGCCGGTGTGATTGTCCTTCCACCAATGGGTCCAACCGGTGCGAAAGAGTACCACGTCCCCCTGCTCGGCATCGCCGATGCCCTGAGCTTCCAGCGCCGCTTTAAAGTCGGCGAGGGTGATGGCATAGCCGATCTCCAGCATGTCGACGCCCTTGAGCGCGGCAGCGTCGATCAGAATGCCGCGGGTGAAGAACGATCCGACGTTGTGGGTGCCATTTTTCTTCAGCCCTCGGGGAGTGAGAACTTCTGAGAGGCGGACGCCGTTGTAGAAGTAGTTGTCTTCCTCCACCCCCTCGGCCCCTGTGATCCGGATCATCGGATGCCCGAGACCGTCGAACTGCGTGCCGACCTGGCCAATCTCAGCGGTGAGCAGCTCGTCCATGAAAGTCATGTCGAAGTGATCGCCAGGCCAGTTGAGCGGGCCATGGGTGGGGGCGCCCGGAATGCTCAGAGCAAACGTGCGGCCAGGTACCAGTGGCATGTGATTCGAGTAGGGCATGCCCAAGGTCAGCACCTTGCCCTGTTTCACCAGCTGGACTGCGGCCAGGCGCTTTTCGGGGGTGATGTAGTTGGTCGCCCCGGCCTCGTCGTCCGGTCCAAACTCGGTCGGCCACCACTGCTCGTCGACCGGGTTGTTGTCGGCGAAAGCCACGCCACCAAGGGCAACCAGCGCCACAGCCAAGATCGAGGCGAGCGCCTCGCTCCTACCGGTTCTCATTGAAGATCCTCCCTGTCTGTGAGTACGCAGCCCCTCACCCGTGCCTCGTTTCTCCACTGATACTCCGCTCCGGCGCGGCTGAAAAGGCGGCAGGTCGTCTGGGACACGGCCTGCATCGGCCCACCGGCGCATAGCCGCCCCTTTCCATCCCATAACGTCCTTTATGGGATTGAATCAGAGGACAGAGGACAGAGGACAGCGGCGCCCCCGGCGGCTACTCGCTCAGGATCTGCTTGATCCGGGTGATCGCCTCGTCGACCCCCTGCTCGGGGGTGATGCCCTTGGTGACGATGCGGTGGATCGCGTGCCCCCAGACGTGCTCCTGCCAGCCAATTTGATCATGTCGCCAGTCGCCCGACGCCACAGCATAGTTGTGCCCCATCGAGCGCGACGCGATCTGCATCACCGCGGCCATGCGGTGCCGGTCGCGCGGGTCGAGCCAGAACGGCGCATCGAGCAGCTTCGGTATCGGCGGCAGCATGCGCTCGGCTGAGAAGTTGAGATAGTGGGCAAGCCAGCCCTCGGCCACAAGGAAGCTCACGAACTCCTTCGCGGTCGCGACGTGCGCGCCGTCCTTGAAGGCTAAAGCTACCTGCACACCGCCATTGATGGCAAATGGTTCGCCAGACACGCCAAGTGGCCACTCGATCGTCGCGGTGTTCTCGTGGTAG
>JBGTHI010000358.1:0-2669 GCA_041746295.1 Myxococcaceae bacterium | reverse complement strand
CGGCTTATGTGGGAATGTTTCTCCAAGCTCCTTCCGCTCTTCGCCACCTCCCGCCGCTTCGCGGCGGGGGCTCATCCAGGAAAACCACCCCACGTGGATCGCGAAACTACGCGGTCAACAACACCAGGGGTTGGTAGGGCTCGCCCGTTACCCAGAGCCGATGCATCAGCACCACCAATTTTCGGGCCACTGCCACGGTTGCGCGCTTCTTGGCATTCTTTCCTCCACGTTTGGCCAGTTCCAAGCCCCACCTTCGGAGGTCGCTGTCTCCACCGAAGGGGCCCAGTATGTAATTCGCACTTCCAACAGCCAGCCTTCGTAGGTAGCCATCGCCCGCCTTGGTGATGCCCAGCTGCTTGTCGGTATTGCCGGACTGATCGCTTTTCGGAGTGAAGCCCACAAAGGCTCCCACGGTCCGGCTCGTCTTGAAGCGACTTTTGTCCTCTAATGTCAGCAGGAAAACCAGAGAGGTGAGAAGCCCCACGCCCTTGGGCTGAGAAATCGCTTTTACGTCCGGGTACTTCGCCGCAACCCGCTCGAGCCTCTTGTCGTATTCCTTTATCTTCAGACCCAGCTGCTCCAACGTCGAGAAGAGTGGATCGAGTGCAGGTTTCAAGGCCTGCGGAATGAAAGCCTTCGCTTTCTTGTGGAAGCTCTCCGCCGTGCACGCCGGTAGACGTTCCCCGAAGCTCTTCACCAGTCCTCGGGCTTGATTCACCAATCTCGTCCGGGTCGCAACCAAAGCATCTCGCGCCTTCGCCACCGCCAAGTCCGCCTGCGCTTCCTTCCCTCGGTGCTTCACTGGGGCCAGCAGCTTCTCGTCCGCTCGTCCCAGCCGCCCAAGCAGCTCTGCGTCCGTCTGATCCCGCTTTGAGTAGCTTTGAGAAATCAGCTTCACTCGTCGTGGATTCGCCACGGTCACTCGGTGCCCAAGTCCCTCCAGAAGCTCGCTCACCCACCGCGAATGCGTCCCCACCTCGATCACCGCGTGGGCCCGCTGGCGCTCTGCGAAAAACGCCCTGAATCCCTCTTGCGTCGTCTTGATCGACCCCAGACGCTGCATCTCTCCTGTCGACTTCAGGAGGCACAGCTCGCTCTGCTTGTCCCCCAGGTCGCATCCAATCGTCTCGATGATATTGTCCGCCATGGTCGTTCTCTCCTTGCAGTTCGACTGCGTCCATCCGACAGACTATCTGCCGGCTGGAGAGAGCGGCCTCCTCATCCCATCTGTTGAACTGAGCGAACTTATGCGAGGCGTCGCGCCATAAGATGGAGCATGGCGATGTGGATGAAAGCCTCGGAGGACTCGGAAGTGCGCTCGTAGTCCTTGGCGAGGCGGCGTTGACGAGTGCGCCAACCATTGGTGCGTTCAACGACCCAGCGCTTGGGTTGGACGACAAACCCCTTCTGGACATCGGAGCGCTTCACGATTTCCACGTCGATGCCGGCCTCTTTCGCTGCGCTCTCGACGGCGGGCCCAGTATAGCCCCCGTCGGCCCAGACTTTCTGCAGTGAGGGGAAGGCCACCTTGGCCTCGGGGAGAATGACGAGGGCCGCAGCATCGCGGTCCTGAACATCGGCCGTGGTGACCCAGCATGCCAACAGCAGTCCCAGGGTATCCACCAGCAAGTGGCGTTTGCGACCATTCACCTTCTTCCCACCGTCGAAGCCCCGGCTGTCGGCCTCTCCCGCCGTCTTGACGCTTTGGCTGTCCACCACTGCGGCGGTTGGCTCGGCTTTCTTCCCGGAGGCCTCGCGTGTTTTCGCCCGCGGGGCATCGTGAATCCGCTTCCACGTTCCGTCCTTCTTCCAGCTCGTGAAGTACTTGAAGACGCTCTGCCAGTCGGGAAAATCGTGCGGCAAAAATCGCCACTGACAGCCGGTTCGTTTCAGGTACAGAACGGCATTCACTATTTCCCTCCGCGAATGCACCTGCTCCTGAGGCCCGCCACCTAGGGGTCTCACGTAGGGCGCAATCAACGCCCACTGCCCGTCGGTCAAATCCGTCTCGTACGGCAAGCGTTCTGGCATCGGCAAGTCGTCATGCCCCTCTTTTACGATGCGCCCCACCCACTCCCTGCCTCTTTGAAACCCTGCTGTACTGCAGTGATCATCGCAAACGACCGATCTTCTTGAGTCTCGATCTGGACGCTCAGTTCAACAGAGAGCGAAGCGTCCGGACAGGCGGTGGCCAGCTTCGGCGTCGGAAGAAGAGGACCCGGCTGAGCCAGCGCATCTGCTCGGCTTTGGCTGGGCGAAGGGCGATCATCCCGAGGCCCACCTCTCCCGCACCGGCACCAGAGAATGAGTTGAAACTGGTGGGATCTGACGCCAACAGGTGGCGTCAGATACCACCACCAGCCCAACGCTTGTTGAGCGACTGAAAGCTGCGCACCTGGCCGATCGGCCCGCAGTCGCCCAGCGCAACCAGGCATCGGATCGTTTGGGCCACAGGGCCGCTGCCGTCGACGGTGCGGAGCTCCGCGCGGTCTTGAAGAGCGGCCCAGAGCGTGAAATGGGGTCGATAGCTACCGGCTCGAGTGGTCATCAACTGCTCCCGGCCTTCCAAGCTTGCTTCGAGGGCCTGGGTCACCTCCGCTTGAAGCTGCCCTAGGGGGTGTCCCTAATTGAAAGCGAGCAGCCAGATATCAAGGAGATGGAGGGGCCCC
>JBGTHI010000357.1:0-7085 GCA_041746295.1 Myxococcaceae bacterium | reverse complement strand
CTCGCGCGTGCGCAATGCGCCCGAGGGCGAGGAGCCCGCTGGCGCCGGTCCCGCGAGCGAGCTGACCGAGGCCGACTTCTTTCCGGCCACCGACAAGAATGCCAGCCGCGCCGACAAGGCGATCGATCGGCTGGAGCGGATGACCGGTCTGCGGGAGATCAAGGAGCAGGTCCGGCAAGTCCAGAGCACCGCGGTGCTCAATGAGTGGAGAGAGAAGAACGATCTTCCGATCGAGAAGTCCTCCAACCACGCCTTCTTCACCGGCGCTCCGGGTACCGGCAAGACCGAGGTGGCCCGCGTCGTCGCGGACATCCTGGCGGATGCCGGCGCTCTGTCGAAGGGTCACCTGGTTGAGGTGGATCGCGCCAAGCTGGTGGGTGAGCACGTCGGCGAGACCGCCGTGAAGACCCAGAAGGCGATCGAGAGCGCGATGGGCGGCGTGCTGTTGGTCGACGAGGCCTATGCCTTAGCGCAAGGTGGCGACAAGGATTACGGCAAGGAGGCGCTCGCCACGTTGATCAAGGCGATGGAGGACAACCGGAACGACCTGGTGGTGATCTTCACCGGCTATCCCAAGGAGATGAAGGAGTTGATGGAGCTCAATCCGGGCTTGAAGAGCCGGATCACGCATAACCTCAAGTTCAAGGACTACACCGCCGTGGAGATGATGGAGATCTTCGAGCGGAAGGTCGAAGATGCCGGCTACAAGCTCGCCCCCGACGCCTATAAGGCGGCCGCCGATCGCGTGCTGTCCGAATCGGCCAAGTCCAACGGCGGTAACGGACGCGCCGCACGTAACGTCCTCCAGAGCGCCATTCGCAAACAGGCCAACCGCGTTCGCGAACACTACCAATCCACCGGGGAAGAGCCCGACCGCGAGACGCTGATGCGGTTGGAGGCCAAGGACTTCCCCGCGTTCGACCCCACCGCGGCTTCGGCGACCTAAGGAACCTGCCATGGCGAGCTCACGCATAGTCGGATACACTGAAGCGCAGCCCACGTTCTACAAGCCGGGGCCGCTCAAGCGCCTCCAGTACGCCCTTAAGAAGAAGGGCCAAGGCTTCGTCGGCAAGAACAAGAAGAAGCTGAAGGAGCAGGGCGAGCGCGCTCTGGACAACGTCAACTTCGCCCTGACCAACCAGATGATCTACGCGATCTGGGGAACGGTGGCGGGAACACTCGCCCTTGCGAGCTCTGGCACCGTTCGAGCCGCCATCGCCAGCTTCATGCGGGGGGCAGGCGGCGACGTGATGGAGATGGCCAGCAAGGCCGCCTCGCGCGTGGGCAGAGGGTAATGGGGAATAGGTAGCGGTTTCCGCTACCTATTCCCCAAGTCGCCATACTGGACACACAGAGGCGCAGGCCATCCCGGTGAACGCTTCTCGAAACGGCTCGTTTTCCCCGCGGTAGTCTCGGTTTTTTGAGCGCAGTCCATGCCACGACCGGCTATCTGAACGCATTGATGTTATCGAGTCGGTCACTCAAAAGACTGGATAGAAGCCCCTCCGGCGGCTCGGGAGCTGGACCGACCCAAGGGCCCGGCGCGTCAACCTACATCCACTGCTCTACTCCGGTGGTCCTCCGGCGCCCGCTCGAGGCGTCCGGCCCAACTTGCGACCTGCGATGCGCCCTTCCCGATTGGGAAGCGAGCCTCGCCTCAGCTGCTCAGCGACGGCTGCGGCGCGACGCCAGTTGGCGGCGACTGCGGAGGTCGGCCAGCACGCGAACCGGAACCCGAACTGCCGAGGAGCTCGCCAACAGCGACATACCGGCGATTACCATGACCAGCAGGAAGCTCCACACCATGACAACGTTCATGATCTACTCTCCACCCTGCGCAAGATGCGGTGCGCCCTTCAGTGCTCGACATCCAACACCGGAACACCGTCGGGCAATTCCCATTGTGCCGGGCCGAGCTGTTCGATCTCAAGCTCCCGCGCGGGTATCTTTTGTCCTACATCTTGCGCAGTGCGACGTCGCTACCGTGCGAAAAAGCGAGCAAGTTGGTCGTACACCTGCGATAGCGCGGGGATGGGAGCGCTCTCGTTGGCCTGATGGGCTTGAGCGGTTTCGCCGGGTCCGAAATTGATCGCGTCGATTCCTCGTGCTGAGAGCTGCGCGACGTCGGTCCACGCCTGTTTTGATGCCACCTTCACACCCGCCAACGCGACCAGCCGCTGAAAAAGGGGGTTCTCCGAACAGACGTGCCCCGACGGAGCGAGGTCGGTGAACTCCAGCTCCGCACGGTTGGCAATCAGGCGGCGAACATCTTCCTGTGCCTGGCTCACGCTCTTCCCCGGCGCGAAGCGGTAGTTGAGATTCAGCTCGAAGCCATCCGGCACCACATTGCGCGCATGTCCACCGGATGCGCGCGTAATCGAAAACACCTCGAAGAAGGGATGGCCTCCGACGAACACCTCGCGCGGTTGAAGAGCGAGCAGCTCCGCGAGCAACGGTCCCGCCGCGTGAATGGCATTGGACCCCTGCCAAGGGCGCGCGGAGTGGGCGCTCTTTCCCGCGAATCGCAACGTCGCATGGAGGCTGCCGACACAGCCGACCTGCACCACCCCGTCGGTCGGCTCCATTGCAATCCCGAGCGCGACCTTCGCGAGCGCAGGAGCCTGTTCCAGCAGCGGTCCCAGACCGTTCTCGAGATAGGGGCCCTCTTCCCGTTCATAGAAGACGAAGATCGGATTGTAGGCGAGCGCAGCACGATCGAGCCGCTCCGCCAGCGCCATCATGATCGCCAGCCCCCCCTTCATGTCGGAGCTGCCGAGTCCGAAAACCCGGTCCGCTTCGATGTGAGCGGGGGCTTCGTCGGCCCGCCCCGGAACCGTATCCAGGTGGCCCAGCAACGCCACGGTGGGCCTGGGATCGTCGAGCGATCCCAGCACCAACGAGTGGCTCAGGCGGAACCGCTCCGGAGCGGAGAACGGCCCCTCGGACCAGCGGTGGACAAAATCGGCGATCACCGCCTCCTCGCCGATAGGGCTGCCGATCCGGCACAGCTCCAGGGTCCGCTGCGCCAGCGTCTCGTTCATATTCAAACCTGGACGCCGAAGTCCCGCAGCGCCGCGTTGAGAGAGGTCTTGGTGTCGGTGCTCTGTTTGCGCTGTCCGATGATCAGTGCACAGGGAACGTCGTAGCTGCCCGCCGGGAACTGCTTCGGCCGGGTACCGGGGATCACCACGCTGTGCGCCGGTACCCGTCCCTTGAAGATTTTCTCCTCTGGACCGGAGACGTCGATGATCGGCGTGGAGGTGGTGAGCACCACGTTAGCGCCCAGGACCGCCTCCTCCTCCACCACTACGCCCTCCACCACGATGCTGCGCGAGCCGATGAATGCTCCGTCCTCGATGATCACCGGCGAAGCTCCGGGCGGCTCGAGCACGCCACCGAGCCCCACGCCGCCGGAGAGATGAACGTTCTTCCCAACCTGGGCGCAGGAGCCGACGGTGGCCCAGGTATCGACCATTGTGCCGCTTCCGACGTAGGCGCCGATGTTAACGTAGCCGGGCATCACCACCGCGCCGGGCTCGACGAAGGCCCCAAACCGGACCACTCCGGGAGGAACAACCCTCACCCCGGCCTTGGCAAGGTTCCGCTTGAGCGGGACCTTGTCGTGGAACTCGAAAGGCCCCACCTCCATCGTCCGCATCTCTGAGATGGCGAAGTAGAGAAGGATGGCCTCCTTGGCCCAGGTGTTGACGGTCCAGCCCGTGGGACCGCGCTCGGCGACCCGAAGCTTTCCAGAATCGAGGAGAGTGACCGTTTCCCGGATGGCCTCGGCGGTAGCGGGATCCTTCAGCAGGGCCCGATCGGCAAAGGCGGCGGAGACTCTTGTTTGAAGCTCCTTCATTTCCCCCCATTACCACCTGCCTCGGTTTGTGGGCAGTCAGATTGGCGGGGTGTAGTCTGGAATCCCGATGATAAGCACCTCTTTGCCTCTGACGTTCGACCCCAGCGTGGGACGCAAGCTGGGCAAGTACGAGGTGCTGTGCCGACTCTCCACCGGAGGCATGTCGGAGATCTTTCTAGGCTTTCAACGCGGAATCGCCGGTTTTCGAAAGCCGGTGGTGCTCAAACGCATCCTCCCGGACATCCAAGCCGAGGAGTCGTTCGTAAAGATGTTCCTGGACGAAGCCCAGATTACCGCGGGGCTGAACCACCCCAACATTGCGCAGACCTACGATCTGGACATCGACCGCGGCGAGCTGTTCCTGGCCATGGAGTTCGTGCCTGGAGCCACCCTACTGGAGGCGGTAAAAGCTTGCCGCGACAGTGGCGAGCGGCTGCCTGTCGGGTTCATCCTGGCCGCGGTCCGAGATACGGCCCTGGCGCTCCACTACGCGCACAACTTCTCCGACCCAACCGGAAGACCCAGGCCGGTGATCCACCGCGACATCGCGGAGAAGAACATCATGGTGACCTATGACGGCACCACCAAGCTGCTCGACTTCGGCGTGGCGAAGGCGGCCGACCGCTTCACCCGCACTGCTGTCAGCTCGGTCAAGGGAAGCATCGGCTACATGGCTCCAGAACAGCTCTCCGGGCTGCCGGTGGATGCGCGCTCGGACATCTTCTCGTTGGGGGTCGTTCTTCATCAGTGCCTGACCGGCGTCCGGCTCTTCTACGCACCCAAGCCGGAGGACGAGCTGCTCGCGCCGATTAGACAGGAAGCTCGGCCCCCCTCCCGGCGCAATCCCGACGTCTCGCCCCAGCTTGACGGGGTCGTCCTCAAGGCGCTGGCCAAGCAGCCCGACCAGCGCTATCCCACGGCGCTCGCCTTCGCGCGGGGCATTGAGGAGGCGGTCGGTCACCTCCTCTGGAAGACTGAGCAGAGCGGCGAGCTGATGCAGCGGCTGTTCGAGCATCGGAGGACTCAGACGCGAGAGTTCTACGCCTCGTCCGCCGGCACCGACACCACCGGCGAGTTCGCGCTGGAGAAGCTGGTTCCCAAGAGCGCGCCCCGATCGGCCACCCCCGCGGCGGTCCAGGCCTTGCTTACGCCGCCGCCACCGCCGCCGGCCACCCTCAAGTCGCTCCTGCCAACCGAACGCAGGGCGCGAATCGATTCACCGCCGGAGGACGACGAGCCCAAGACGGTGCTTCAGGACTACCCCTGGGCCGCGCCCTCTCGAACCCCGGAGCCGCGGAGGGCCGCGCAGAACGAGCCACCCGAACCGGAGATCCTCCCCTCGAGGGAGTTCACGCTGCTCCCGGACGAGCCAGAGCCCTCCAACGCAACGGTCGCTTCGGCACCCGAACCGATTGCACCACCGCCGCCACGCCGCTCGAGCGACAGGCCTGTCGAGCGTCGTGCAGCGCCTCCGTCCACCTACTGGGAGGTGATCCTCTCCTTCGTGGTGGGAATGGCGATCTGCGCGGCGCTCCTGATCGCCTGGCGGATGCTCTAAGACCGGATTGCGCGGAATGCGTAGTAAAGGGTCAGGAGCGCGGCGAAACCGGTCAGTAGGCCGTTGAGCCCCTCGGCGCCGAACCGCAGATGGGCGGCGGTCAGCACTGCGAACAGCAACGCCATCCCGCCGTAGCGCACGCGAAGGGACAAGGTTCTGGCGCGGCTCAGTGCAAAAGCCGCCCCTACCAAAGCTACCGAGACCCAATCGATACCGACCCTCATCCTGTCCTCAGCTTGCAGCCCGCAGCCTTACCTGCCGGTGTGCGTTTTGGATCCGCTCGCGCACGGTGGCGACTTGAAGGTGGATTCCCCCTCCGCATCCCACTCTCCGGCGGTCATCGTCTTGAGCGTGAGCGCATGGACTCCATGGCTCAGCTCATGGCTCAGAAGAGCGTGGATCTGGCGGTGGCGCTCAACCAACGACAATCCCTCGAAGGCGGCGCTGGCGATTGCGATCTTGAAGTGGGTCTCCGATCCGGGGGGAACGTGATGCTTGTGGCTTTCGTTCTCTACGGCGAGATGCATCGGTCGAAGCGCCTCGGTGAGCTTCGCTTGGATCTGTTCTTGAACCATCGCGATGTAAAGTAGCCCGACCGGCCAGGGAATGCACGGCGCTCTGCATCGCCTTCTGGCCCTCGGGCGGAAGCAAAGCTAAGGGAAGGGAATGGTCACCTCCGTGGTCATCCCCGTCTACAACGAGCGCGCAACCCTGGCCGAGCTACTCCACAGGGTCGCCGCCGCCGACTTCAAGAAGGAGATCGTCGTAGTCGATGACGGCTCCACCGATGGCAGCCGAGACCTGCTCCAGGCAATGGCCAAGGGCGGAAACAAGAAATCGCAGAGTGAGCTGCGGGTCTTCTTCCAGGACCGGAATCGTGGAAAGGGCGCGGCGATTCGGCGCGGCTTTGCAGAGGCCCACGGCGACATCGTGATCGTCCAGGACGCCGACCTCGAATACGACCCCAATGACATCCCCTGCGTGATCCAGCCGATCGTCGACGGGCACGCAGACGTCGTCTTCGGCAGCCGTTTCGCGGGAACGCCCCGCCGGGTCCTCTACTACTGGCACACGGTGGTGAATAACTGGCTCACCACGCTCTCCAACATGACCAGCGGTCTGAACCTGACCGACATGGAGACCTGCTACAAGGCCTTCCGGCGGGAGGTGCTGCAGGGGCTCACGCTGGAGGAGGATCGGTTCGGGATCGAGCCGGAGCTGACCGCCAAGGTCGCTCGCGGGGCTTTTCGCATCTACGAGGTGCCGATCAGCTACCACGGCCGCACCTACGAGGAAGGAAAGAAGATCGGCTGGAAGGACGGCGTTCGCGCCCTCTACGCCATCGCCAAATACGGGATTGTGAAGCGCTAATCCTTTGGAGGGCCGGAAGGCGGATGGTAGCGTCGCGAGCTTCCTACGCCCGCGCTGACTGAATGTTCGACTGGCTCCACACTCTCTTCTCCCGTGACCTGGCGATCGACCTGGGCACCGCGAACACGCTCATCTACATCCGTGGCGTGGGAATCGTGTCCAACGAGCCGTCCGTGGTGGCAGTCCAACAGGACACCCGGGGCGTCAAGAAGGTGCTGGCGGTGGGCAAGGAGGCCAAGGAGATGTTGGGGCGCACGCCCGGCAACATCATGGCCATCCGCCCGATGAAAGACGGCG
>JBGTHI010000356.1:0-2257 GCA_041746295.1 Myxococcaceae bacterium | reverse complement strand
GGCAGGAGATCGAGGTCTGGGCCCTGGCCCCCGGTCCCTGGTGGCGGTCGGAGTGGAAGCCGTGGTTGGTCACCAGTCCCATCCAGGTGCAGCAGGCGGCGCCGCCACCCCCGGCCCCGCCGCCGGATCTTCCCGCCAAGCCGTAACGGAGGGGCCGGGCTCCACAATGCGCTTTCTCTACGTGGCCCTCAGCTACCTGATTTTTGCGGTGCTCTTTCCTCTCCTCTGCCTGCACCGGAAGACCCGCCATGGATTGCGCGAGAGGATGGGGCTCTACCGGGACCCTCCTCTGCAGGGGGACGGGACCCCTAGAATCTGGTTGCATGGCGCCAGCGCGGGAGATCTCCTGGCCTTGGCGCCGATGATCCCTCTTCTGCGGCGGCGGTTCCCCGAATGTAAAATTCTCGCCTCAACCGTGACCAACACCGGCTATGCCATGGCACGAGGCCGGCTTGGGTCGGAGCTCGATGCGGTGATCTATGCGCCGTATGATCTCTGGGGAGCGACCCGACGCGCGGTCCGATCCATTCGTCCCGATCTCCTGGTGCTGGAGTACGCGGAGCTGTGGCCCAACCTGATCCAGGCTGCCCGGAGCGGGAAGGCCCGGGTGGTGCTTACCAATGGTCGGATCTCCCCCGGTCAGATGCGGCGCTACCGCGTCCTCTTCGCTCTCGCAGGGAATCTGCTGCGCAAGCTCGATCTGCTCTTGATGCGCGGAGAGGAAGAGGCGGAGCGGGTACTCGCGCTCGGCGCTCCTCCGGAACGGGTACAGGTGACCGGCAACACCAAGTTCGACGCGCTGGCCAGCATCCGCGCGCCCGACGAGGGGCTGCGTCTCGCCTTGGGTCTTCAATCGACCGACCGGCTCTGGATCGCCGGCAGCACCCATGAGGGGGAAGAGGAAGATATCTTGCAAACCTTCTTGAAGCTGAGGCGGCGACATCCCGAGCTGAAGCTCCTGATCGCCCCGCGCTATTCCGACCGTGCGCCCCGCGTCCTGACGTTGGCAAGGAACGCCGGCCTTTCCGCCGTGCTGCGCTCCAAGCCCGAGCCGCGTGGGGCGAGCGTGATCATCCTGGACACCATCGGCGAGCTCTCCGCCGCCTACGGGCTGGCTGCCCTGGTCTTCGTGGGTGGATCGTTCGTGCGTCGCGGAGGCCAGAACATGATCGAGCCGGCGGCCCACGGCAGACCGGTGCTGTTTGGCCCCCATACCGAGAACTTCGCCGACGCGGTACAGGCCCTGGTGGGACGGGGCGGGATTCAGGTGAAGGATGCGGAGGGGCTTTACGCGATCGCCGCCGAGCTCCTGAGCCGCCCGGAGCAGCTCGAGGGGTTGGGGGCTCTGGCCCGTTCCGCGGTGGAGCAGATTTCAGGCGCCAGTCAGCGGAACGTGGATCTGCTGGGAGCACTGGTGTGAAGCCCCTGGTGATCCATCCCCACTTCCATCGCCGGCGAACCGGAGTCACCCGCCACGTAGAGTCGGTGGTTCCGTCTCTCGACGGAAAGGGGCTGGAGGCGGCCGCGATCGGCTATGGCCTCGACCGGTCAATTCGACGTCTCGGGTTCTTGCGGATCCTCTGGCGCGCGCGCCGGCAGGGACTGATCTGGCACGCGCACCGCAACCTCGAGGCGCTGGCGGGACTGCTGCTGCGGCTGTGGTCCGGGCGGACGCGCCTGGTCTTTACCCGGCACAGCTCGACGCCGCCCAGTGCCTTCACCCGATGGCTGATGCGACGGTCGGACAAGGTGGTCGCGCTCACGCCAGAGATCGCCAGACTGGTTGACGGAGAGGCGGCGATCGTTCCTCATGGGGTTTCGCTCTCCGCCTTCGCTCCGCCGGCCAACCGGCGCAGCGCCTGGCAGGGATTGGGGCTGGGAGGAGACAACGGCATTGGTGTCTTGGGGCGGGTGCGTCCCGCCAAAGGTCAGGGAGACTTCGTCGAAGCGGTCACCCCACTCCTGCTGCACTATCCGGCGTGGGGTGCGGCCATCGTTGGCGCAGTCAGGCCCCTGGAGCGCGATTGGGCCGCCGGGCTCCGCACGCGCGGTCGCGGCCGCATCCACTTCATTCCCGAGCAGGCGGAGATCGTCCCCTGGTACCACGGGCTGACCATCCTGGTTCAGCCGTCGTATAGCGAGGGTTTCTCGCTGGTCAATCTGGAGGCGCTGGCCTCGGGTTGCTGCGTGGTGGCCTCGGCGCTGCCGTACGTTTCCCAGATCATCGAGCATGGGGTCACCGGCTTCCTCTACCCAC
>JBGTHI010000355.1:0-7060 GCA_041746295.1 Myxococcaceae bacterium | reverse complement strand
GCGGGAGGCGCTGACCGAGCTGCAGAGGCGCAAGGCCGAGGTCGATGCGAGGATCAACGAGTACAAGAGCCTTCTCGCAAAATTTCAGAGCCTGATTGACGCCGGCAAGCTCCGGGTAAAGATCGTCGAGGGCCGGATGGTGGTGGAGCTGGCCACCGACGTGCTGTTCGGCTCGGGCTCCGCCAAGCTATCCGAGGATGGCGTGGGTGCGATCACCCAGGTGGCGGGACTCCTGGCCAGCATCCCGGACCGCAAGTTCCAGGTGGAGGGCCACACCGACAACATCCCGATCTCCACCGCGCTCTACAAGTCCAATTGGGATCTCGCCGCGGCGCGCGCGATCATGGTGGTGAAGACGATGCTGGAGGCGGGGATGCCGCAAGCCCGGATCAGCGCCGCCTCCTTCGGCGACAGCAAGCCGACCCAGTCGAACGCCACGTCGGAAGGACGCGCGGCCAACCGCCGGATCGAGATCGTCGTCGTTCCCGACCTCTCCACCCTCCCTGGCTTTGACGAGCTGAAGAAGGTGGGCGGCGGCAGCGCCAATTAGCCCAATAGATTTCTTCTTTGTTGGAACCACTCGACGATCCCGACGGGTCGGGTCGAACGATGGAACCGATAGACCAAAGCCGCACCGATGAGGGCCGCGGCCAACGTCACTCCGATGCAGCCGCCGATGATGGCGCGCCGCCGATTCTCGGCGGAAGAAGTGGATTGAAGCGAGGGGGGCTCGAATCTGGGCGCCACGGTAGAGCTCATGGCGGCATTATCGTCCAGAATCGGAAACAGTTAGCCGTTGGCCTTGGCAAAGCTCCCCATGAACGAGGTGAGCGTCTTGATGTTGTCGACGCTGACCGCGTTGTAGGCTGAGACGCGGATGCCACCCACGCTGCGGTGGCCCTTGAGCCCGATCATCCCGGCCTTCTTCGCTTCGGAGACGAACTTCTCCTCCAGCGTCTCGGTGGGCAGCCGGAAGACGATGTTCATCACCGACCGGCTCTCCTTCTCCACCGGCGCTCGGTAGTAGTCGGCCGCGCCATCGATTGCCGCATAGAGGATCTTCGCCTTCTCGCGGTTCTGCGCTTCGAGCCCCTTCAGGCCACCGGTCTCCTTGATCCAGGACAGCACGTTGCACGCCAGGTAGATCGCGAAGGTGGGAGGTGTGTTGTAGAGCGAGTTGTTCTCCGCGTGGGTCGTGTAGCGGAGGATCTTGGGGATGTCCTTGCGGGCCTGGGCCATCCAGTCCTTGCGGACGATCGCTACCAGCACGCCCGCCGGTCCCAGGTTCTTCTGGGCGCCCGCGTAGATCAGGCCGAACTTGCTGACGTCGGTGGGACGCCACAGGAAATCAGAGCTCATATCCGCCACCAGCGGCACCGAGCCCGCGTTCGGGAGGTCCATCCACTGCGTTCCGAAGATGGTGTTGTTGCTGGTTAGATGGACGTACTTCGCCTTGGGGTCGAGCTGAAGCTCGCCCTGCTTCGGAATGCGGGTGTACTTCTTGTCGGCGGTGATGGTGGTGCAGGCCACCCGCGGCTTGCCCACCAACTTCGCCTCGTCGAGCGCCTTCTCCGACCAAGAGCCGGTCTGGAGGTAGTCGGCCGAATCCTCCTTACCCAGAAAGTTCATTGGCACCATCGCGAACTGCAGGCTGGCACCTCCCTGCAGGAAGAGCACTTGATGGGTGTCCGGGATGCCAAGCAGCTCGGTCAAAAGGGCGATCGCTTCGTTGTGGACCGCCTCGTACTCCTTGCCGCGGTGGCTGTGCTCCATCACCGACATCCCGGAGCCCTTGAAGTCGATCAGCTCGTCGCGGGCGCGCTCGAGGGCAGGTAGGGGAAGCCCGGCCGGGCCGGCATTGAAGTTGATGACGCGCATCGTGTCCGCCTCTTGAGAATGCAGGTTGAGAGTCGAGAGGCGTGCTTAACTTAGTTTCCTAAGCTGCTCCAGCTCTTCCAGGGTCCGCGGCCAGTCGTCCTTGAGCAGGCGCGACAGCGAGCGGTCGGCCAGCAACTTTCCACCGGTTTGGCAGCGCGGACAGTAGTTGGTCTCGTTGTCCGCATAGCCGATCCGCTGCACCGATCCCCCGCAGCGGGGGCAGGGCTGCCGAGCCCGCGGGGCCTGCGGCGGGGGCGACGAGCTATGGGACAAGCTCATTCCGATCGTTCACCCGGCCGATTCTGCGGCCCAGCTCCACCTTCTTGCGCTCCACGACCAGGGTCGCCGCATCGACCATTTCGTCGCCGACCACGATCGCCCCCACTCCGCTCTCGCGGTCGGCGCGCTGGTACGCCTCCACTATCCGCAGAGCGCGGCGAAGCGCCTCGTCGGTGGGGCTGTAGGCCGCGTGGATCGGCTCGACATGGGAGGGGTGAATCGCCCATTTTCCGTCAAAGCCGAGCCGAGCGCCGGCTTCCGAGTCGCGCGCCACCCGATCCAGATCCCGGAGCTGGACGGTGACATTGTCGATCGCATCGATCCCGGCGGCCTTGGCCGCCGCCACCAGCTGGCTCTTGGGATAGTGAAACAGCGCGAACTCATCTGCATCGGCGAACTGCTTGGCGCCGATGTCGCCGGCATAGTCGGCGATGCCGAAGATGAGCGACTTGAGCCGGGGCGACGCGGTGGCAATCGACTCCGCCCGGAGAACCCCCTTGGCGCTCTCGATCAACACCTCCAGCTCGATCCGGCCTAGCGGAAGCCCCGTCTCCGCCTCCGCCATGGAGAGCAGGCGATCGACGAAGCGGATCTCCTCGGCGCTGCTGACCTTGGGCACAACCACCGCATCCACGAAGCCGCCGGCGCCCGCGATCACATCCCACAGATCCCGAAAAAAGAACGGCGTGGCGAGCCCGTTGACCCGGAAGGCCCGGACCTTGGTCCCAAAGTCCAGCTCGCGGAAGGCGCGGATCACCTCGCCTCGCGCGAAGACCTTCTGGGAGACAGCGCAGGCATCCTCAAGGTCGAAGATCACCTCATCGGCGTTCGATGCCGCCGCCTTGGCCATCATCTTGGCAGAGTGGCCCGGACAGACCAGCTCGGAGCGGCGAATCTTGGACCCTGCTTCCTCCATTCACGACCTTCCTTCCCAATCCGCCGATCTGCCTACCCTGATATCCTACCCTTCGCCATGAACGAGAGCGCGCTCAATGCCAATGTGGGGGTCAAGCTGAGAGCGCTGCGCTTGGGGCGCAACGTCAAACAGTCCGACGCCGCCCATCGCCTGGGCGTGTCTGCCGCCTACCTGAATCTGATCGAGAAGGGAAAGCGGGTCACCCCCTTCCCCCTGCTCTGGAAGGCGCTGCGGCTCTACGAGCAGGATCCGGAGCAGTTCATGTCCGGTCTTGGTGTGGGTCGCGTCGACGAGGCTCTGGCCAAGCTCCTGGACGAGCCGCTGCTCAAGACCCTGAACCTGGACTCCGAGTCGCTCCAGCAGCTGTCCGCCGAGCCCAAGCTGGCGGGCACGGTGGCCGCGCTCTTCAACCTCTACAAGAACACCCGCACCCAGCTGGAGAACGTGTTGGGCCAACTCAACTCGGAAGAACGCGCCGAGCGGGCGCGGCGCGATGGACGTGCACCAGGCTCGGACGAGCCGGGCTGGGGCTACACACCCTTCGACGAGGTGACCGACTTCCTGGAGGCGGAGCGGAACTACTTCCCGGAGCTGGAGGAAGGGACAGAGGTCTTGAGGCGGATGCTTCCTTTCGAGCGGCAGGCAAGCTCCGGACAGCTCTCGTTGCTGCTCAAGAAGCGGTTCGGCGTGACCACCCACATCGAGCCGAGCTCGGGTCCCAGCTCGGTGGTCCGCAGGCTGGATGCGGAAGCGAAGAGCCTCACGCTCTCGGCATCGCTGACCGAGCAGCCGCTGAAGTTCCAGATCGCCGCCTCGATAGGTCTGCTGGAGCTGGATCGTAACGGCCTGTTCGAGCGAACCCTGAAGGGCCGGGCCACCCGGCACGCCGAGACCACGCGGCTACTCAAGGTAAATCTGGCCAACTACTTCGCCGGCGCGCTGCTGCTGCCCTATGGCGACTTCTTCAAGGAGGTGCAGCGGACACGGTACGACGCTGAGCTCCTGGCCAACATCTTCGGTACCACCTACGAGACGATCGCCCACCGGCTCTGCAACCTCTCCGACCCCAAGCGGCCCGGCGTTCCTTTTCACTTCATCCGCGCCGACATCGCCGGAAACATCTCCAAGCGCTACAGCGCCACCGGCCTGCGCTTCGCCTCGGGAGGAGGAAGCTGCGGGCGGTGGGCGGTGCATCTGGCATTTCTCAATCCCTCTCAGCTCACCCGCCAGTACTCGGCGATGCCTGACGGCAGCACCTATTTCTGTTTCGCCAAGGTGCAGCTCCAGCCCGTGGAGGGCTCAATCGTTCGCGGCACCGCTTACTCGATCGGGTTGGGAACCCGCGCGGAGAACGCCCGCTTTCTGGCCTACGGCCTGCCCACGCAAGATCTCCAGAGGGACGCAGTGCCGACTGGCATCTCCTGTCGCTTCTGCGAGCGGACCGATTGCAGCCAGCGCGCAGCTTCGAGTTACCGCTTCGCCTTCTCGGTCGACGCCTATACGAAGAAGGAGTGTTTCTTCTCGCCCCTGCTACAAAACGAGTCTGTAGACAGCGACCGCCCGACAAAGAAACCGAAAGCTCCCACCCCGGGTTAACGGCCGAAAACACGGCGAACCCACAGTGTATGGAGCAGCCAAGCAAGCGTTGTGGGTGACGGTGGGGTACGGTGTTTAAGGCCTTCTCGCATAGCCTGGTGTTTCGTTTCTAACACCTCGGCTGTACCCAACTTTGCTTGGATCTCGGGAGATTTCGACATGTTGAACATGCGCTCTATGCTTCTTCAGCTAGGTTGCTTGTTAAGCATGCTGGCATGCGGAGAGGGAACGATTTACTCGGGCACCGTGCCAGGTGAAGGCGATGTCCGCTCCAGCGAATATGGGCTGGTCAGCACCGGTGCTCAGGTCCAGGCCAACACCGCCTATGCATCGCTCAGTCCGAAATCGGTGTTCCATGTATCGGTGACCGGGAACGACGCAAACGCGGGCACTGCAGCGAAGCCCTGGAGGACGATCTCCAAGGCGGTGCGTACCCTGACCGCCGGCCAGGCGGCCTACGTGCACTACGGGACGTACAATGAAAGCCTGAGCATCACCACTCGCGACGGCACATCGTCCGCGCCGATCTTCCTGATGGGTGCGCCGGGTGAAGCCAAACCTTCGATCAAGGGAGTCTCCACCGCTCCGGTGGTCCGCGTCACCCGCTCCTACTGGATCGTCGATGGATTCGACATCAATGCCAACGGCAAGCAGGCCCACGGTGTGCGAGTTGAGGGCGGCAGGTTCGTGACCATCCGCAACAACTGGATCCACAACGGCATCGGTCCGTCGGCGGTCCCGGTCTACGGCGGCTCCAAGGACATTTGGTACTTCCGCAACAAGGTCTACGACTTCAAGTGGGTGGTCAATGGCGTGCGCCGAGACAGTCACGGCTTCTTCACCATCCCGGATGCCGAGCGGATCTTGATCCAGGAGAACGAGGCCTACAACATGGGCGGCGACGGCTTTCAGTGCCAGGGCATTGCGCAGGCCGGCTTCGGCACGATGGACCCGCGGGACATCACCGTGATCGACAACCGCTTCCACCACAACACCGAGAACGCGATCGACATCAAGAGTTGCAACCGGATCACCGTTAAGGGCGGCGCCAAGGACGGCAACAAGTTCTTCGGCCATAGGCCGGCCAGCGATACCGGCACCCACTGCGCCGGCGCCGCGATCGTGATCCACTACGCCGCGAACCAGATCCTGGTGGAGAAGAGCCGGTTCTGGGACAACGGAATGGGGATCACCGTGGGTCGGGACGACCACCTCACCCAGAACATCGTGATCCGCCACAACCTGTTCTTCGGGTTGAACAACGTGGCCAACGGCTGCGGCGACGGCGTCCGGATCGCGAAGGTTCGAAACATCTCTGTCTACAACAACACATTCGATAACATCACCCGTTCGGCGATCCGGGTGGGCGTGGACAATGCGTCGACGCTCTCGGAGGGGGTGACCATCTACAACAACATCATGCGCGGCACCGCCAACGCCCTGGATATCTCGTCACGGCTCGCTCCCCTGCTCAAGAGCGATCGGAACATGATCTGGGGCGGGACCGGCACCCTCCGCTACAACGGGGCGAGCCTCTCTCTCGCCACCTGGAAGAACACCGCCAAGTTGGACAGCTCCTCCACCCAGCAGGACCCGATGTTCGTCGCCGATCCTACCTCGAACGACTACTTCACCCTAGGCGGCTCCCCCGCTCGGGATCGTGCGCTGGTGATCGCTTCTAACACCTACTGCGGCGGCGGTCAGGACCTCGGCTTCCTGGAGAGCTGCGAATAGGCGCTTTTGCGTTGGAGACGACCATGACGGTGGCCGATGATAGCCACCCTCATGGACCTCAAAGTCGAATCGAGCAGCCCGGCGCGTTTCTCTGGTCAAATCCTCTTCCTTCCGGTCTTCGAGCCGGCCGCGGAGCCGGGCAACCCGCTTAAGCCCGGCCTCCCCTCCCTGCCCTGGCGGGACGTGGAGCGCGGCGTAGGGCGGCTGTTGCGGGCGCGGGCCGCTGAGGAGGGGTTCACCGCCAAGCCGGAACAAAGCTTCTCCTTCCACACCCAGCGCAAGGTCCGGGCCGCTCGGGTCGTGCTCCTGGGCTTGGGGGGTGAGGCGCGCTGTAAGAGCGAGACGTTACGGCTGGTTGCGGGACGCGCGGCGAAGTGGGCGCAGAGGCTCCGTGCGACCCAGATAGCCTTCGTCCTGCCCCCCTCCCGCAACGACGAAGAGGCGGTTCGGGCGGTAGTGGAGGGCTTTGAGCTCGGCGCCTACCGATTCGACCGCTACCGCACCACCAGTCCCCAGGAGGACCGACCACTGCCGATTCGGGTCCTGTCTCTGTACCCGGGTGAAGCGTCCGACGTAGCGCGGCTTCAGAAGGCGGCGCGGGACGGCCGGAGGATGGCTCAGGCAACCAACTGGGCGCGGGACCTGGTCAACGAGCCG
>JBGTHI010000354.1:0-2860 GCA_041746295.1 Myxococcaceae bacterium | reverse complement strand
GCCGGGCTCGCTCGCTCCGCGCGCCCGCGACAGAAACTGCTCCACCGCCCACGCGTAGTGCGCACCCGCTGGCGCGCCGTCGTTCGACCGCTCTCCCAAAGACGCGGGCGCTGCCGTCCTTGGGCTCCGGAGCGCTCGCTGGAGCCCACTGAAGAGCGCATCGCCAACCTCCGGAGCATTCGCGAAGCGCACCTCCATCTTCTGGGGATGGACGTTCACGTCCACCGCTTCGGGATCGAGCTCGATGAAGAGCGCTGCCACCGGCTGGCGACCCATCGGCAGGTACTCGCGATAGGCTCGCTGCACCGCGAAGTTCAGCCCGCGGTCCCGGATGTACCGGCCGTTGACGAAAGTATAGAGACCGCGCGCATTGGGCAGCGAATACTCCGGCAGGGCCGCCACCCCATGCACGCGCAGCCCCAGACGCCGCTCGTCTACCGCTACCAGGTGCGGATACAGCTCGGAGCCCAGGATCGCCGCCAACCGCTCCTTGAGGTTCCCCTCGGCGGCGGGCCAGGAGAAGAGCGGCTCCCCCTCGTGCTCCAGAAAGAAGGACACGTGCGGGTGGCCCAGAGCCAGACGGATCACCGCTTCCCTGCTGTGTGCCAGCTCGGTGCTGGACCGGCGCATGAATTTGCGGCGGGCGGGTGTGTTGAAAAACAGGTCCTCGACCCGGATCGAGGTCCCCGGCGCGGGAGCCGCGTTCTCCACTCGTGGAGCGGCTCCCCCTTCCACCCAAATCTCCGTCCCAATCGGCTGCTCCGCTTCCGCCGTGCGCAGGCTAAGGCGTGAAACCGAGGCGATCGCTGCCAAGGCCTCTCCCCTGAAACCCTGGGTGCGGATCGCCGAGAGCCCTTCCAGGCTTCGCAGCTTGCTGGTGGCGTGACGGAGCAGTGAGAGCGATGCATCCTCCCGCGACATCCCCTTGCCGTCGTCCTGGACCTGCACCAGCCGCAGCCCTCCGTCGCGGAGCGAGACACGAATGGTGCGCGCGCCGGCATCCAGCGCGTTTTCGCCCAACTCCTTCACCACCGATGCGGGCCGCTCGACCACCTCACCGGCGGCAATCTTGTTGATCAGATCTTCCGGAAGGACGTCGATGGTGGACATGGTCACAGCTCCCGGGTCATCTCCACCATGGTGGAGCGCCAGCCCATCCGGGCTTAGAGGACCCACTCCGGCCGGGCCTTTGGCCGGGCCTCGAGCTCGGCTCGATCCCTCTCGTACCCCTTCCGCCCGAGCAAGCCACTCGCATAGCGCTTCCCCGCCTCTACGCCGGGTTGATCGAAAGCGTTGATGCCATACAGGGTGCCCGCGATCGCGGTTGCCGCTTCCAGGAGCATCATCAGCTCCCCCATTCCCCGCGCGTCGAGACTGGGAAGTGTCAGCGTGAGCGAAGGGCGCCCATGGGCCGCCAGCGCCGCTGCGGTCGCCCGCAGCTCCACGTTGACCAACTCATGAAGCGAATGACCGCCCAAGTAGGCGGTCTCGGCGTGCTTCTCGAAGGCCTTGGGGATGACGATGTCCCGCGCCGTCTTCTCTACGCCTAGGAACATCACCGCCTTGTTCGGAGGCCCCTCCATCAGCAGTTGCAACATCGAATGCTGGTCGACCGGGCCGACCGCCCGCACCGGCGTTGGGCCGACCGACCCGCCCGAGGGCCTCGTTTTACCCAGGCTCTCCGCCCACAGCTGCACGAACCAGTCGGAGCTCTCTCGGAGGCTGTCCACATACGGCATGAAGACCTGCACCTCGCGGCCCTTGACGGTATCCAGCGCATAGAGAGCCGTGGCCAGCAGCGCCGCCGGATTCTTGAGCAGCCCCTCGGGCTCACATCGCTTGGCCATCGCAGTGGCTCCGGCCAAAAGGCTGGCGATGTCGATCCCAGCAACGGCCGCCGGAAGTAGGCCCACCGGCGTCAGGACCGAGAAGCGGCCGCCCACCTCGGGAGGGACAGGAAGGGTGCGCCACCCCTCCTCCTGGGCAATCGCCCGAAGCGCGCCCTTGGCGGGGTCGGTGATCGCGACGATCTGCCGCTTGGTCGCGTCCGGGCCCAGCGTTTGGTTGAACCGCTCGCGAAGGATCAGCAACTGAGCCAGCGTTTCGGCCGTGCCACCGCTCTTGGTGATCGCCACCACCGCCGTCCGCTTGAGCTCGAGGACGTCGAGCAGCCCAGAGAGGGTCGCCGGGTCTGGACTGTCGGGAAAGAACAGCCGTGGGCCGGGCCGATCGGAAGCGGCGCGAAGATTGTGGAGGGGATGGCTAAGACCGGTGAAGAGCGCCTTGGGTCCCAGTGCCGAGCCACCGATCCCCAGGACCACCACGTTCTCGAATTCCGCGCGCAGCGAGGCGCCTAGGGTGTTGATCGCCGAGGCGGCGGCGGCATCGGTGGGCAGGTCGAGGAATCGCAACTGCCCGCTCTTGCGTCCCTCCGCCAACGCGCGAATTGCCTCCACCGTGCGCGGCTCCAGGGCGGTGAGCTCCCTCGCCCATCGGCCGTCGGTCACCTCCAGGGTGAGCACTCCGTCCCGAAGGCCCCGCGGGCGCGCATTGCGGGAGATCGAAGGGCCCGCCGTTTCCCGCCAGACGGCCTCGAGGGCGGAGGCCCTGCCGCTCTCGGCGGCCAATTTCCCCAGCAGGCGCGGAAGCAGATCACGGGCGGAGCTGAAAGAACGGTAGGCCATGGCGAGGAGGGCCGACCCTAACGCAGCGTGGGAGATTGTTCGACCTTCCGGCCATGAAAACCGCTAAAGCTGAGCCCAGGGCCGGGCTCGGGGTCAAGCTCGGCAGGCTTGGAACAAAGGGAGGCATTGTGGGTCAGCTGAAGCTGGATGTGAACCTGGCGCTGGAAGAGGGCGCC
>JBGTHI010000353.1:0-5758 GCA_041746295.1 Myxococcaceae bacterium | reverse complement strand
TGTGCCGGCGCGCAACACCACCTTTCTTTCCATAGCTCTGGGGCTTGCGGAGGTGGTCGGCTCCACCGACCTGTTCATCGGGGTGAACGCGGTCGACTACAGCGGCTATCCCGACTGTCGTCCGGAGTTCATCGCCGCCTTCGAGCGGCTGGCCAACCTGGCCACCAAAGTGGGCGTGGAGGGCGGCCACTTCCGGGTGCATACGCCGTTGGGTGGGCTGACCAAGGCCGAGATCATCAGGAAGGGAACCGCCCTGGGTGTGGACTACGGGCTCACCCACTCCTGCTACGACCCGGACGGCCGGGGCCGCGCCTGCGGTCACTGCGACAGCTGCCTGCTGCGGAAGAAGGGCTTCTCCGAGGCGGGCCTGACGGATCCAACGGGCTACGCCGGTTAGGCGCTTCGAATCGATCTAGCCGAAGAAGACCTGGGCGACTTCAAAGAAGGCCGGATCGACCGTCTTTAGCTCACGAGTCGCATCGGCCAGCTCGGCGCTGATGATCTGATTCCCGCGCAGCGCCGCCATCTTTCCGAACTCCCCCTTGGCCACCATGTCGCAGGCGTGGACACCGTAGCGGGTGGCCAGCACCCGGTCGTGCGCGGTCGGGGTGCCGCCGCGCTGAATGTGGCCCAGCACCGAGACCCGGGTCTCGTAGCCGGTGCGCCGTTCAATTTCCTGAGCGATGAAGGAGCCCACTCCACCCAACCGTACCCGGCCGGCCTCGTCGAGCGCGCCGGAGCTGACGATCTGCTCGGCGCTCTGCCCGTCGGTCTTGACCAGGGTTCCCTCGGCCACGACCACGATGGAGAAGGTCCGGCCGCTGGAATGGCGGCGGCGGATGTGGTCCGCCACCTTCTCGAGATCTACCGGATGCTCCGGAACCAGGATCACGTCCGCGCCGCCGGCGATGCCGGAGTAGGTGGCGATCCAGCCGGCGTGGCGACCCATCACCTCGCAGACGATCACCCGCTTATGCGACTCGGCGGTGGAGTGGAGCCGGTCGATCGCCTCGGTGGCGATCATCACCGCGGTGTCGAAGCCAAAGGTGAAGTCGGTGCAGTTGAGGTCGTTGTCGATGGTCTTGGGGATGCCCACGACCTTGAGGCCGTGCTGGTGCATCTGGGCCGCGGCGCTGAGGGTGCCCTCGCCTCCGATCGCGATCACCGCGCCGATGCCGTGCCGCTCCACGGTGCGCAGCACCTTCTCGAGGCCGTTTTCCACCTTGAAGGGGTTGACCCGCGAGGTTCCCAGGATGGTGCCACCCCGGTGCAAAATACCGGACGTCGTCTCCCGGGTGAGCCGGAAGTGGTTGTCGTCGATCAAGCCCTTCCAGCCGTCCCGGAGTCCCATCACTTCAAAGCCGTGAGCCACCGACCGGCGCACGATCGCCCGGATCACCGCATTCAGCCCCGGGCAATCCCCGCCGCCCGTCAACACCGCGACTTTCATAGGCCCCGCTTCTTACCGGAAGAAGGTTCGCCTTCACACCCCCAATCGCCGATAGGTCTTCCCGCCCGGAAGGAGCGAGTCGCTGTGGTACAGCTCGGCTAGGAGGGTTGTCATGGCGACGAATCACCGGATTGAGAACGACACCTTCGGGCCGATCGAAGTTCCCGCCAACCGGCTCTGGGGCGCCCAGACCCAGCGCTCGCTTCAGAACTTCAAGATAGGCGGAGACAAGATGCCGCGCGAGCTGATCCATGCGCTGGCTCGGGTGAAGCGCGCTTCTGCTGAGGTCAATCTCTCCCTGGGACAGCTCGACGAGAAGAAGGCCCGGGCGATCTGCGCCGCCGCCGATGAGGTGATGGCTGGAAAGCACGAGGCCGAGTTCCCGTTGGTGGTCTGGCAGACCGGCAGTGGGACGCAGACCAACATGAACGTCAATGAAGTGCTGGCCAACCGGGCGAGCGAGCTGTTGGGCGGCGAGCGCGGCGAGGGACGCAAGGTCCATCCCAACGACGACGTCAACCGGGGCCAGTCTTCCAACGACGTCTTCCCTACGGCAATGCACGTGGCGGCGGTGGAGGCGGTCAGGAAGTGCCTACTTCCCTCGCTGGTGCAGCTGCGCAAGGCGCTGCAGGCCAAGGCCCTGGCCTTCAAGGATGTGGTGAAGATCGGCCGCACGCACCTGATGGATGCGACGCCCCTTACCCTGGGACAAGAGTTCTCTGGTTACGTTCAGCTGCTGGACAATGGCATCAAGCATGTCGAAGCGTCGCTGCCGTCCCTGTGTGAGCTGGCGCTGGGCGGCACCGCAGTAGGAACTGGACTCAACGCCCATCCGGAATACCCGGGGGCGGTGGCGTCTGAGCTGGCAAGGCAGACAGGTCAGCCCTTCGTCACCGCTCCCAACAAGTTCGAGGCGCTCTCCGCTCACGATGCGCTGCTGTTTGCGCACGGGGCGCTGAAGACGGTGGCGGCCTCGCTGATGAAGATCGCCAACGATGTGCGCTGGATGGCCTCGGGCCCCCGCAGCGGCCTGGGGGAGATCCGGATCCCGGAGAACGAGCCGGGCAGCTCGATCATGCCGGGCAAGGTGAACCCTACCCAGTGCGAGGCGATGACGATGGTCGCGTCGCAGGTGATGGGCAACGACGTGGCAATCAATTTTGGCGGAGCGCTGGGCAACTTCGAGCTCAACGTGATGAAACCGCTGGTGATCCAGAACTTCCTGCAGAGCGTTCGCCTTCTGGCCGAGGTCTCGGTCAGCTTTACCGACCACTGCGTGCTGGGAATCGAACCGAACCGCGACCGAATCGGAGAGCTTGTCCAGAAATCGCTGATGCTGGTCACGGCCCTCAACCCGCACATCGGCTACGACAAGGCGGCCAAGATCGCCAAGAACGCTCACGAGAAGGGAAGCACGCTCAAGGAGTCGGCGCTGGAGCTGGGCTTCCTCACCTCCGAGCAGTTTGACGCCTGGGTCAAGCCAGAAGAGATGGTCGGTCCCAAGGCTTCCGCCATAAAGTAGCCGGCGGGCAAGATCGTCGGTGATCCGAGCTCGGTTTCCGAGACGAAATCACCGACGGTCAGGTCAGCTCGGCAGCGCGCGAACGGTCGCTTTTCCGCTCTCGTCGGCGAGCTCCAACTCGGTGCCGGGCTCGAGATGATCCCGGTGGACGTAGCCCAAGCCCAGGACCGGGTTGCCTTCGGCGGGCGAGCGCAGCGCGCTGGTGACCCAGCCGACCTTCTTGTCTCCCCGGCGCAGCTCCGCCTTGTGCGCGACCGGCTCGCCGCTGAAGGTCAGCCCCACCAGCTTCCGGTTCATATGGCCGCGGAAGGTGGCTCGGGCGATCACCTCTTGCCCGATGTAGCAGCCCTTGCTGTAGTGCAGCGCGCTCTGGAGGTTGGCCTCCAGCGGGATGGTGGTCTCCTCCATGTCCTGACCGAAGCGCGGAACCCCCGCCTCTACCCGCGCTGCCTCGGTCGCCTCAAAGCCGGCCCAACGCCCACCGTGTGATGCGCCCACCGCAGTCAGCCGCTCCGCCAGCGCGATCAGGTTCTGACGTGGGATCAGGAGCTCCACCTGCGCCACACCCAGCCCTCGGCTTCCCACCATCCAGACCGGCTCTTCCCGGAACCGGACCGACGCCACCCCATTGGGTTGGGCGGGGACCTCCTCCGCCCCCAGTGCCGCCTTCAGCAGCTCACGGTGACGAGGCCCGGCAACGGCCAGGTAGGCCCATTCGGCGGAGGCGTCGTCCAAGACGGCGTCTTCAGAGATGAGATAGCGGTTCAGGAACTCGAGGATCTTCTCGTCTCGACCCGGCTCAGTATCGAGTAGCAGCTGTTGGGAAAGCCTGAGGATCCGCGCGTCGGCGACCATCGCCCCCTTGGGCGTCAAAAAGGCCGCGTAGGCTGCCCCCGGCTCTGAAATCCCCTTCACGTCCTGCGTGACCATGCCATGGAGGAAGCTGACCCGATCCTCGCCCCGGACGCGGACGACCGGACGTGCGGAGCGGTCCACCAGAGCAACCCCTCCCGTCAACGCTTCCCACTCGGCCCGGGCATCGCCAAAATGGAGTGGGCCGTTCCCAGCGGCTGTAGGCCCGAAGGCTGCACCGAGGGAGGCGAAGAGGGGCTGGAGGTCGGCGGAGCGCGGAGAGGCCATTTTTGCCCTATAACAGAGCCACTTGATTGATGCCGAGGGCCCCCTCCCGATGGCATAAATAGCCCTTCGATGACCCCCTCGACCTCCGCTCCCTCTCGCTCCAAAGGCGCAATCATCACGCTCGTCGCCTTAAGCATCGCGATCGGCTTGCTCGCCGTGTTCCAGTGGATGGAGCTGTTCGTGATTCACTCGGGGGGTCACGCGATCTGCGGCGTCAACGCGGTGATCAACTGCGCCACGGTCTGGAACACCGCCTTCGCTCAGCGAATCCATCATGCCCTGCACCTGCCCGTGGCGGGGCTGGGGGTGATCTGGGCGCTGGTCGCGCTGCTCTGCTCCCTCAGGCTCTGGTTCCGGGCGCGAGAGCAGCAGCCAGTGGCTCGAGAGCTGTACTCGGTGCGCGCGGTGGCGGTGGTTGGGCTCTTGGCCTCTGCGGTCTTCGCGGTCGATCACTTCCGCTCGGGCGCGGTCTGCCTGACCTGCCTGGGGACCTACGTGCTCTCCTTGGGCTTCGCGCAGGTCGCTTTCCGCTTCTTCCCGGAGCCCTGGTTTCCGCCGCGAAGCGAGCGGTTCAGCCCCTTGCTCCTCCCGGTCGCAATCGCGGCGCTGGCCTACGGCCTTCTGCTCTGGCCGGGAACCAAGACGCCGGAAGGTCTCCCAAATTCCCTGGCCCGGCTTGAGCCCTCTACCCACGATGGCGGCCCAGCCCAGCCGGCCGAAGCCACCGGAAACGACAGCGACCTGGGACGGTACCTCGGCACGTTAAGCCCCATGGAACGCCAGGCGCTCAGCGACACCCTGGCGGGGTACCGATTGGCGACCGCGCCTTCCGGCACCGATCGGCTGCCGATCCGGCTGCGATTGGGCTCGCCCCAGGCGCCGGTCAAGGTGGTGGAGTTCACCGACATCCGCTGCAGCCATTGCAAGGTGCTGGAGGAGACCATGGCCGACCTGCGCCGGCTCCTGCCCCGTGAGAGCATCTCGGTGGAGCCGCGCCACTTCCCGCTCGACTCGCAGTGCAACCCGGTGGTCGGCGGGAGCGATGGCACCGGAATCCGCTGCGTCGGCGCCAAAGCCCAGATCTGCCTGGAGAACGCGCCCGACTTCCTGGCGCTGCGGAAGAGACTGTTCGACAGCCAGGAGTCGCTCACGCCGGAGAAGATTCTGGAAATCGCCGGCGGTGGCTCGATGAAGCGCGCTGAGCTGGAGGCCTGCATCGCCAAGAAGGAGACCGGCGACCGGCTGGCCCAGGACATCCAGTACGCGATGCTCTACTCGCCGCAGGGGACGCCGCTGGTGGTGGTGAACGGCCGCAAGGCCAGCCCGGCTGGCCCCTTCCTCTATGCGCTGGCTCTGGCGGGAGGAAATGCCGACGCGCCGGAGTTCAAGAAGCTCCCGCAGGGAACGCCGCAGCCTTGAAAAAGAAGCCGCCTCCCCCCGAAAGAGGGTTGAGCAACAACCCCTTCGCGGCGCTCAAGGCGAAGCTGCCGGATCGCGAGGCGCTGCCCACCGCGTCTGAGCTGGTCGCCTCCCGTTCGGGGACAGCGCAGCTGAAGGGACCGGCCCGCGCGGTGGTGCGGATGGAGCGCAAAGGGCACGGCGGCAAGGAGGTGACGGTGGTGGAGGCGTTGGAGCTTACCCCGGCC
>JBGTHI010000352.1:0-3885 GCA_041746295.1 Myxococcaceae bacterium | reverse complement strand
TCGAAGAGCTTCGACTACTTCGTCGGGCTGATCGCCCGGGGGGAAGTAGGCAGCGAGGCGGAGCTGCGGCTGCGCGGCTCGCTCAACGACCAGGGCCAACTGCAGACGCGCCGCCGCTTCGCCTTTCGAAACGAATTGGGCAAACGGCCGCCCACCGTCGAGCCCGAGTTCCGGGCATGCGCCGTCACTGAGCCCGCTCAGGTGCAGACGTTGCTCCAGTTCTTCCGGAGCCGCTCGGAAGCGCAGCGGCGCCTCGAGCGTGAAGAGCGTCAGTTCGAACAACTGAGTCGGCTCCTGAGACTCGTCGACGGCGGCGACCTCCCGAGGAAGCGAGCGATGCGACTGTCCGAGGGGATCCCATTTGTGGCCCTCGCGAGATCGATCTCCTTGGCCGTCCACGCCTCCGAGCTATCCGAGCTCGATAGTGACGGGTTGCGGGAGCTGGTCTCGCAGCTGGGGGGCTTCAAGGCAGGCCTCGGGTTGGAGCACAGGTCGGTGGAGACCGCTCTGTCGGTTCTCGAACAGCTCAAGACGGCGTCGGCTTCGCCTTCGGGCCTTCAGTCCTTTCCGTGGCGTCGCCTCAAATCGCGGCTGCTGCGCAGCGGAAATGACGCCCTCGTGGATGTGCTGGCTCCGCTCCTTTCGCTCGCCCTCGATCCCGCCACGCCGGGCTTCGTGCGCTCGGCAATCGAGAGCTCGTTGAGGACCTCGCAACTGAGTACGGAGCTGTTCGGAAAGATCCCGGCCTCCCATCCGGCTGCAGCGCAAGCCCGAGAGCGGCTCATCGACCTATTTTCGTTGCGGGCCCAACTGGCCGCGAAAGCGGAGTTCCTGGGCGCGCTCGAGAACGGCGAGAACGTCAACCTCGAGGTTCAACTCTCGCAGCTCGCTCCAAACCTCCAGTCGAGCTTGCGAATCGAGCTAACGCCCTTCGGCAATGACCAGGCCCGCCTGCAGGCCTGTCTTCGGGCAACCGATCGGGAGGTTTCAATTGAGGAACGGCTCCAACGCGTAGGTGCGATCAAGGATTTCGCCTCGCGCGATCCGGGCCGTTACGGACAGCTGCTCGCAGACAGCGAGCTGCTCGAAGGCGCTCTGGAAGAGCTTGATGTCGCGCGCCGAGGGGCAGAGCTCTGGTCGCTCCCAACACAGGACGGAGACAGTCTGGCCCGACTCGAATCGGGCATTGCCGCGCTTGAGGTCGCGCGGCCTGGGACTGCGTCGCGCTACGCAGAGCTGGCAAGGACGCTCCGGACGGAGAGCGCCCCGCTGCTCGCCGCCCTAAAGGAATCCCGGCTGATCGCAGAGGGCGCGAAGATTCGGGCGCGGTTTGGTTCTGGTCAAGGGAGCACTGATGCGTTCCGCCGGATCTCTCAAGCGACCGATCCGCGTCTGCGGGCGGAGCTCCTGTCCCTCTACCGCAACTATCTCCGCACGCGGCTGGCGCCTGACCGCTTTGAAACCATCTTAGGACTGGGCGGCACGCTCCCCCGTAACCTTCAGGAATTGGAGCTCACCCCTCCCTCACGGGGGGAGAATGTCGAGGCGGTAGACTACGTTCAACGCCAGTTTGAACGGGTGGTGCAGCCGCTCGTCGAGAGCTTCATGGCCGACTCCAGGACCCGAACGCGGGTCGAGCAGGTGATGGCCGAGAGCGATCGCTACGTGATCCGCCTTCGCGCCTTGGAGCAGCAGCGATCCCTCACCGAGATCGAGCGCGCCTACATCGAATCGGTGGAGCGGCTTTCCGAGTTTGGCCCCCATCTGGTTGCGGTGATCCTGGCCAACCCGGGTGTCGCCCGCGTCTACTTTTCCCACGCTCTGGATGCGCTGAGCGCCGAGACCTGGGACGCGATCTCCGATGGCGGTCACCTTCCCCTCCTCATCACGGGCGCCGGTCCGCATGGTCTCACAGCGCTCGGGGAGCTGATCCGGCTGGTTCCCGAGCTTGCCGCCCAGACCTTCCTCGCCGATCAATCCGACGGAGTGGGTGGTGTGTTCGGCAAGACCCGTGGATGGTCCTGGCTCTGGAACAGCGGCAACAAGCGCGGAACGAGGGGTCCCGTGCTACCGGATAGGCCCGTGGTTCGGGAAAGCCGAACCGTTCGTGGGTGGAGCAGCTTCATTCGCTTCACTCCGGGTGAGCGGTCGGGCGGCAAGGCGATCCGTGACGCGAGCATCAACAACCTCGTCGACTGGCTGCCCTCGGCCGACGACCTGGTCGTTTCGCGCTATGCGGACAACAGGGTCGCGGTCGACCTGTCGAACGCCGTCGCCGCCCTGATTACCCGCCATCTGATGCTCCGGACAAAAGTCGAGGAGGTGGAGCTCAACGAAGGGCAGCTGCCGCAGGGGGACGTGGTGGTGACCCTCTCGCGACGCGACCCCGGCTCCAACGTCGTGGAGACGAAGCGCGTTTCTACCGACGCGCGCTTCTTCGCCACCGGCCTGGGGAAAGAGGGCTACGGCTTCGAGCTTGAAGGAAGCCGCGCGTTCCAAGTGCTCCAGAAGACGGAGTTGCTGAAGGGCTTCCGGAAGCTTTCCACCAGCCTGGAGGCCAAGACGGCCCTCAACGACCTGGAGCGCGGCGAGCTCGGCCGACTGCCGGGTGGAACCCTGGTGATTTACGGCGGCGGGAACTCCAAGGATACCAGCCTGGAGCGGGTGGCCGGGCTGTTCCGCAGGGGAAGCCTCGCGGTACTGGGCATTCGCAAGGTCATCGTGATCAGCGACTCCCCGCCCAGTGAGCGGCCGCGCTACCGGTGGTTGGATCAGCTGGGCGATCGGGTCGAGTTCATCCAGGGCCGCGTAGGCGATGTGGGCTTTGCGCCCGGGGATGAGCCACCGCAAGACCGCGGCCTGCTGTTCTACGACGCAGAAGGCCGACTCCTGACCGACCGGAGTGGGCGTGTCATCGAGGCCGACTCGGCCATCGCCGCGACCGGCTTCCAGGAGCAGCTGACCGCTCTGCTTATCGGCTACGCGCGGTCCCTCGGCTTCTCCGGCACCGATCTGCGAGAGCTGGTGGAGGCGGTGACCCTGCCGGGCGACAATCAGATCGCCGTGGCGGACCGGCTTTGGGGTGACGTCAACACGACCATCCTGGGGACCGCGTCCAATCCGCGGCTCAATTTCGCCAAGCTGTCGCAGCTGGTGACGCTGGCGCGCAAGGCGCTCCTGCGCAACACGGAAAACTCCGTGGCGCTGGGTATCCGCGGTCCGGATACCCAGGCCGCGGTCGGGATCTGGGTGAGCTCCACCGTGATCAACCTTCCGCCACTGACGGAGGCGCAGCTTCCGCAAGTAAGTCTCGTGGGCGGTGTATTCCCGGGTGACACGCTCGACGTTCCCCGGTCTCGCCGCCAGTTGCCGATCGACGAGCAGGTCCACTTCGAGGAGCAGCTCCTCACCCCGCTGCTGGTGACCGGCCTGGAGCGAAGGGTTCAGGTCCGGGGGCCTGGCGGTGTCGGGCGGACGCTGACCTTCGGCCTCGAGGCGTCGGGGGATAAGTCGCGGCCATTCCTCCTCAGGTTTGAGGGAGACGGCGCGGCCCTCTCCGAGGAGCTGTTCCAAGCGGTGCTGTCCGCAGTCTCCAACGACTACTTCCAGGCCTACGCGCTCCGCCGCATCCGCAATGACCGAAACCGCTCGAAGCTGGCCTTGACCCTGACCTTCGACCCATCTGGGAAGATCGACCGGCTGAAGAGCTTTGTCGAGGCGGTCCCGGTTGATCAGGAGCTCACTTCCGCTCGGGGCTCTGTGGGGGCGCCGCAATGACCGGGGGCGTGAACGGGCGCCAGCGATCGGGCGGGGACCCCTCGGCGCGGCGTCGCACGCAGACCTTCACCCTCCGGCCAGCGAGAGCGGTGGGTGCCGACCGGGACA
>JBGTHI010000351.1:0-1809 GCA_041746295.1 Myxococcaceae bacterium | reverse complement strand
AATTGCACTCAATACCTGTTCGCGAAAGCGGCACCTTTGGTTCGCGGCTCACGAGAGTGAGCGTGGGCAACATTACCCGCGACGAGGGTCGAAACGATTCTGGTAGGAGCCCCGTTAGGTCGCCGTCCGGGCAACTCTGCGCACTGATTAAATTTCCCCTTGCGGGATTGCGACATTGCCGCTGGATACTCGCTGCGTTGGAGCTGATCGCACACAATGGGCACGACCATCGCGAACGAGCGGGCGTTGCGTCTCCGGCCCAGCTACTGTCGAGCACCTGCTGCGAGCGTCGGGACTTGTTGTCTGGCGGGATCGAATAGTTCTCCGCGCCGGCTACACCGCCGATCGGCTCGACGAGGCGCCAGCGAGCGGCCCCTGAGCAACGCCACCGTTTTAAAAGCATCTCACAGTGCTCTCGCAAGCCCTGGACGATGAGGTGAAATACAACCTCATCATTCGCAACCTGGGCCTAAGGGCTCGTCTATAAATAATCGATACAGTACAATAAGCAGGTGATCGACGAAGCCACCATCGCCAAGCGCTTCTCTGCCATTCGGGACCTGGTGGATGAACGCTCTCGGCGCCTCTTCGCCGGGAGCGAGGCCTTGGCTGCAGGACATGGCGGTGTGTCATCGGTTGCTCGGGCCACCGGAATGTCGCGTTCAACCGTCCAGCGAGGGATGGCCGATGTCGAAGCAGGCGTCCCCCTCGCTGGCCGCGTGCGCCGTCCGGGGGCAGGGCGGCGTCCTATCGAGGAGAGCGATCCGACGCTGCGCGCGGACCTCGACTGGCTGATCGAGCCGACGAGCAGGGGCGACCCAGAATCGCCTCTGCGCTGGACAACGTTGAGCATCCGCAACCTGGCGGAGGCCCTCCGCAGGGGTGGACACACGGTCAGCCATCAGACCGTCGCCGAACTGCTCCACGAGATGGGGTACAGTCTGCAGGCGAATAAGAAGGTGATCGAGGGCACGAACCACCCGGACCGTGATGCCCAGTTCACGCACCTGAATGCCGAAGTCCAGCTGCAGCTCGATCTTTGCGAGCCGGTCATCTCGGTCGACACGAAGAAGAAGGAGCTCGTCGGTGACTTCCGCAGCGGGGGCCGGGAGCTGAGGCCAAAAGGAGATCCGGAGCCGGTCCGGGTGCACGACTTTCTCATTCCCGAACTGGGCCGGGTGAGCCCCTACGGTGTCTACGACATTCACGAGAACAAGGCATGGGTCAGTGTCGGAACCGACCACGACACGGCCGCCTTCGCCGTGGCCAGCATCCGGCGCTGGTGGGAGACGATGGGAAAGGCTTCGTACGAAGGTGCCCGGCGGCTGCTCATCACCGCCGACGCCGGCGGGTCGAACGGCTACCACGTCCGCCTATGGAAACGGGAGCTCCAGCGACTGGCAGATGACATCGGCCTGGAGATCGCCGTCAGGCACCTGCCGCCGGGAACGAGCAAGTGGAACAAAATCGAACACCGGCTCTTCTCCGCGATCAGCCAGAACTGGCGAGGGAGACCTCTCGTCAGCCATGAGGTCATCGTGAACCTCATCGCTGGGACGACAACCAGGACCGGACTGGTAGTACGCAGCGAACTCGACACCGGGAGTTATCCGAAAGGAGTGACGGTCTCCGATGCCGAGATGGAGACGCTAAACCTCCGCCGGGAGGCGTTCCACGGAGACTGGAACTACTCCCTCCTGCCACGTCCTCGCCTTTCGTCAATCGCCGCGGTAGTTTCCTGACAGCCCCTAACCGGCCGCTGAGGTCTCTTCCAGCGCTGCTTCGCCGTCCTTCGCCCACTTGAAGTGC
>JBGTHI010000350.1:0-2744 GCA_041746295.1 Myxococcaceae bacterium | reverse complement strand
CAGCCGGCCGCATCTTCTGGGGAAGCGCCGGGTCTTCCGGATCCAGCTCCGAAACCTTGGACCAGATCCTATCGAGGTCCCGGCTGTTGCCCTGCTCGGCGTAGATGCGCGCCAGCTCCTTGTAGACCGACAGGGTCTTCGCGTTCTGTCCCAGGCCGGTGAAGGCGTCCGCGAGGAGCTTCAGGGTCTCCACGTCGCGCGGGTCGGCCTTGAAGCAAATTTGAAGTTTGGCCAGCGCGCGCTTCTGGTCACCCTTGTGCAGATAGGCCGAGGCCAGCTCTCGGGCCAGGGTGAGATCGCCCGGCTGCAGCGTGCTGAGCCGTTCGGCAACCCTGAGATATTCGTCCTGCCTGCCGTACCGCTTGAGGTCTTCGAGCGTGTGTCGGAGCTCGGAGATCGCCTCGCCGCTCATCCCCTCGCGCGCGTAAAGCTCGCCCAACTTCACCCGAGAGGTGAGGTTATCCGGTTCCAGCTCAATCATCTTCTTGAGCGTTTCGAGCGAGCGCCGGGTGTCTCCCGCCGCCTCGTAGTGGTTGGCCACCAGCTGGTAGTAGGAGGCCGCATCGGACATCAGCTGAAGCTGCTGGTGAAGCTCGGCCAATCTCAAATTTACGTCGATCAGCGACGGATTGAGCTTCAGCACCTGCTTGTAGAGCGCGACCGCTTTGAGGAAGAAGCCGTCGGTAGAGTAGCTCTCTGCGACCCTGGTGAAGTAGTGGGCGGCCTGCGCGTTGTCGTTCTTCTTCTGGTAGAGTTCGCCAACTTTCTGGAGGACGCGGACATCCCGCGGGTCAAAGTCCAAGACGCGCTGGTACTCTTTGATCGCCTTATCGTAGGCGCCCTTGGCGGCCCATTTCACGGCGGCGTCGATGAATTTGTTCTTGTCCATCGAGAGGGCGCGGAAGAGGCGGACACCAACAAAGCTGCCCGAATTTCCAGGTACTTAACGGTAGCGGTCCGGCACCTGTCGGGTCAAGAAACGCCCTTCGATCCAAACCCGGTCCAGGGTTCGATCAGCGGGGTCAGGGCGTGTCTTCAATCGCCTGGCGAAGGCGCCGGCTGCCCGTCTCGGAAGCGAGCAGCCGCTCGACGAAGCGGGTGTCGTAGCTCCCCTCGAGGAACGCGCTCTCGTGCAATGCGGCCCTATGGAAGGGGATGTTGGTCTTGATCCCCTGGATCACATACTCCGACAGCGCCCGCTGCATCCGCTTGACCGCCGTCTCGCGGTCTTCCGCGAAGACCACCAGCTTGGCGAGTAGGGAATCGTAGTAGGGCAGCACCGAGTAGTTTTCGTAGGCTGCGGAGTCGACACGAACGCCCAGCCCACCCGGCGCACTGTAGGCGGTGATCTTTCCCGGAGAGGGAGCGAAGGTCACCGGATCCTCGGCGTTCACCCGGCATTCGATCGACGAGCCGCGCAGCTGGATGTCGCTCTGCTTGAACCGCAGCTTCTCCCCTGCCGCCAGCCGGATCTGCTCCCGTACCAGATCGATCCCGGTCACCATCTCGGTCACCGGATGTTCCACCTGCACGCGGGTGTTCATCTCCATGAAATGGAAATGACCCTTCTCGTCCATCAGATACTCGATGGTGCCGAGATTGTTATAGCGGATCGCCTCCATCGCCTTGACCGACGTGGCGCCGATCTGAGCCCTTACCTCCGGGCTGACGCCCGGCGACGGGCTCTCCTCGATCAGCTTCTGGTGTCGGCGCTGGACCGAGCACTCCCGCTCGCCCAGGTGAATGATGTTGCCGTGCTCATCGGCGACGATCTGGATCTCCACGTGGCGCGGCTTCTCCACGTACCGCTCGAGGTACATGTCGCCGTTGCCAAAGGAGGCGACCGCCTCGGCCGACGCGGTGACGAAGGCTTGCGCCACAGCGTTGGTTTCGCGGACGATCTTCATCCCCCGCCCTCCTCCGCCTGCCGCTGCCTTGAGGATCACCGGAAAGCCGATCTCCTTGGCGAAGGCCACCGCCTCGTCCGGGTCGCGGATCACCCCTGGCGAGCCGGGCAGCAGCGGAAGGCCGGCCTTGCGGGCTGCATCGCGCGCACTGACCTTGTTGCCCATCAGTCGCAGCATTTCCGGACGCGGCCCGATGAAACGGATCTTGCAGCTCTCGCAGACCTCGGCGAAGTCGGCGTTTTCGGAGAGGAAACCGTAACCGGGATGGATCGCGTCGGCACGGGTGATCTCGGCCGCGGAGAGCACCGCCGGGATGTTGAGGTAGCTCTCCTTGGAGGACGGCGGGCCGATGCAGACCGCCTCGTCGGCGAAGCGCACGTGCAGCGCATGCTGGTCGGCGGTGGAGTGGACCGCGACCGTGGCGATGCCCAGCTCGCGGCAGGCCCGGATGATCCGCAGGGCGATCTCGCCCCGGTTGGCGATCAGAATCTTCTTGAACACTATGAAGGCTCGATGCGGAACAGGGGCTGGCCGAACTCAACCGGCTGCCCACTCTGTGCGAGCACCTCGGCAACCTTGCCGGCTACCTCCGACTCGATCTCGTTCATCAGCTTCATCGCCTCGATGATGCAGAGCACCTGCCCCTTGCGGACCGAGCTGCCCACCTCTACGAAGGCGGGCTGATCCGGCGCTGGCGTCCGGTAGAAGGTTCCGACGAAGGGCGAAGTGACCAGGGTCCCCTTCGCCTCTGGAGCCGGGGGCACAACGGAAGCGGTGGCGGCGCCGGCCGGCGCGGAGAGCACCGCCGGGATGTTGAGGTAGCTCTCCTTGGAGGAC
>JBGTHI010000349.1:0-2300 GCA_041746295.1 Myxococcaceae bacterium | reverse complement strand
GCTTCCACCTGATGAAGGTGACCGAGGTCTTCCCCGGCTCCGGAGCGGCGCCAGACTCAGCCTTCATCGAGATCCAGGCGTACCAGGCAGGACAGAACGCTCTCAAGGACCACACCTTCAAGACGTACGACGCTGCCGGCGCCGTGCTCGGCACCTTCACGATCGCGGCCAACGTCCCGAACGCGCAATCGCAGCGGACCGCGCTCTACTCCGATTCGAGCCCGCCCGACGTGGTGACCGCGGATGGCACTTTCATGGACCTCGGCGGCAAGATCAACCCGGTGGGAGGCGCGGTCTGCTTCGAATCGGTCGACTGCGTGGCATGGGGAAGCTTCGCCGCCCCCGCCATGCTCCCGAGCCCGGCCGGCGCGCCGATCGCGCCAGGAGGGATCCCCGACGGCGCCTCGATCTCGCGCAGCATCACACCGGGGTGCGCCACGTTGCTGGAGGACTCCGACGACACGGACGTCTCCTCGGCGGACTTCGGACTGGTGGCGAACCCCACCCCACGTCCCAACTCGGTCTCCCCACCCGAGCAGGCCTGCAGCGGCGGCGGGTCCACAGCGCCGGAGACCGTGATCGACCGCGGGCCGAAGAAGAAGTCTTCGAAGTCGAAGGCGACCTTCAAGTTCTCCTCACCCGACGCCGGCGCCACCTTCGAGTGCCAGCTCGACAAGAAGGCGTTCAAGCCATGCGCCTCCGCTCAGACCTACAAGAACCTGAAGGCCGGGAAGTACTCGTTCAGCGTCCGCGCGGTTCTCGCCGGAACTCCGGACTCGAGCCCAGCGAAGTACGGCTGGAAGGTCACGAAGTAGGGACCCGAGGCCGCGGTTCGAGCTTCTACGGCCTCGGAATCCAGATCGGGTCCGCGTTCTTGCCCCCTCCCTCTGGTCCACAGCGAGGCGCAGCGCCAACCGTGACTCGGACACCGGAGCCTGTGGGCACGGTCTCCGTGATGTGCCTCGGAGGATTGTCGTCACGCCCCACCCAGAGGGATTTGCCGTCAGAGCAGCGGATCAGCTGGCCGTCGGAGTCCACGACTCGCGACAGCCGATCAGGGTTGAGAAGAATGTTGTCGCAGTAGCTCGGGAGCTTCGACCTGGGGGTGCTTTCGCGCTTCCTCTGACAGATCTTGAGTGGGCTGTGGACTCCCGGGGGAAGGGGCGTGTAGCTACCAATGAGATTCGGGCCTGCTGGTGTCGTCGAACCCGCGGGCTCGACCTTCTCCTCAGGGCTTCGCGCGAAGGCATACACGCCGAGACCAACAGCCGCGAGGAACACCATTACGCCAAGCCAACGTCTCACCGATCAAGCTTCCTCCCCCGGGTGCTCCTAGTCAACAAGGCCCGCTTCGGGCTCCACCGGATTCCGGACTCGCCGACCTAGCTGCCCTTGCGCTTCGGCCTGACCAGGTCGTAGCTGTCCTCGATCAGGTCACGCACCTCGGCGTCGGGCACGTCCCCGCCCAGGGTCACTGTGATCCAGTGGCGCTTGTTGAGGTGGTAGCCGGGGACGACCGACTCGTGAGTCGCGCGCAGACCCTCCCCCACCTCGGGATCGCACTTGACGCTGACCGTCATCGGGTCCGACTCGAGCGGCGACAGGGCGAAGATCTTGGCTTTGATCTTGAACACCGAGGTCTCCGGGTTGAATGGGAACGTCTCCGAAGCGCCCGGCATCTGGAGGCACCACTCGCGGAGCTGGTCGGGCGTCATCGCCGCCGCCACCGCAGCTCGGAAGTCGCCTCTTCACCGCCGACGGCGATCGCCTGCGTCCGGAGGGTCAGCTCATCTCCCTCGAGGACGTACTCGCGCCGCTTGTCCATTCCCGGCTGATCCGGGTGGATGGCGAGCTCGACGTGGTGGACGACCACGCCTGGCTCGGGGAGCGAATAGGTCCCGCAGTAAGCGTTGTAGGTGGAGTAGGCGATCGCGCGCTCGGTCGCGGTCCCGGCCTCCAGATCGCGGGAGCCGAAGAGGTCCCTGCCGTCGGACTGGATCTGCACTGCCATCCGGCCCGAGGGGAGGTAGACAAGCTCGCCGCGGGGCTCGTCACCGCCGTGGGAGACGGGCTCGCCGGCCTCGTTCTCCCCGGTCCATGAGACGAGGGTCCATTCGCCGCCGAGCGCGGCCGCCCATTCAGCCTCCGAGGACACGGGCTCAGGATATGCCGAGACACGCCGGGAGGGGTTTAGTGGCGCGAGCTACATTCCCGATCGACTTGACCGCGATCCCGATGACCAGGAACTATGACCCGGCGCTGCTCTTCCGGGGCGTGTTCGTCGACAGAAGCCATCCGGA
>JBGTHI010000348.1:0-5569 GCA_041746295.1 Myxococcaceae bacterium | reverse complement strand
ACCCAACCCAGGAAACCGGAAGCGAGCAGAGCTGATGAACACAACGTCGCCAACCACCAGTGCGGCTACGCGTGTGCCCTCGGCGCCGCTCTCCGTCGACCTCGAAACCAATGCTCGGCTCACGCTTGTTTGAGGACTAGTTTAGGCGGTCAAGCGTGCCGCGCTCCCACACATCGATCTGAGGTGTTCATGCGTGTCATCGGCGTAGTGATGCTGTCAGCGGTCTTCCTGGCGTGCGGTCGAGCAGGTCAGGACCCCGTCCTCGGAAATAAGCAGCAGGCTCTATGCGGGACTGGATCGCCCGGTCCATGTTGGACCGACGTCCAAAGCTACAACATTGGTACGAACAGCGCCGCAGGCCGGACCGGCCAGTGGTGGTGTGACAACCACTTTGGAGTCAATCTTTCAGGAGATTGGGGATGCATCGGTCCCTTGGCCTACTGTGAGGACGTAGTCCCGAACTCGACGACGGTCACCTGTGGTCGCTACACCGACACGACTAATCTCGCCAACAAGGGTGCTACGCCATACAACCCCCACTTCAACGTGCAATCATCATTTGGTTACGGGCGAGTAGAGCGCGTGATTGCGTACAGCGCAGCGCTCGGTCGGACCGGCCAGTGGTGGTGCGATCACCAGTTTAAGAGTAACTACGGCGGCGAATGGAAATGCGCGAGTGTGTCAGGCGGAAATACCTGTTCTGCTGATGTGCCCCAGAACGAAGTAGTGAGCTGTAGAAAGTACACTGACGTACAGACCGTGGTCTCATACGCAGCAGCACCGGGAATAACCGGCCAGTGGTGGTGTACCAATCACTTCGGCGGGAACCTCGGAGGCGCTTGGGATTGCCTCAGCACCAGTACGGCGTCCTGCTCCCAGAACGTCCCCATTAACACGTCGGTGACGTGTGGAAAGTACACTGTAGTTGATGAGTCACCCTTCGCAACACCTGCGATATCGAGTCCAACGCTCGATAGTGCAGAACAGCTCTTTTATAGCACCGACTACAAGAATGGGAGGTCCTCGGATAACATCTACCTGTACAATGACTACCTGAGGGTAGGTCTGAATCGGTCGTTCGGTGGCGCAATCTTCGAACTCTACGGCCTTGACAAGGTCAACCGAATTGAAGAGCACGGCGGGTCCGCACTTCAGTTGTCGGTGTGGGGGAGCGGTGCCGATGCCAGCGGAACATGCTGGTTCAAAAAAACGCTACCCTGTAATGCCACAGGCTATCAGAGTAAGGCTGACTGCGAGTCGGCGAATGGTGCTGGAGCTTGTCGTGACAATGCGTTTCCCTGCTCCGGATCGCATATGTATTCATGCGCTGTTCAGTTTTGCGAAGACTGGACTGTTTCAAGCCCTTGGAATCCGCTTCAAGCCATGTCCAACAGTTGCCAATGGAATGGGGTCTCAAACAACGTTGTAGCGGTTGACGGAGACGCCGGCGACATCGTCGTTGTCCAAGAGCATCCATACAGCTTTACAAAGAACGTTGCTCATTCGGGTCTGTACTTCTCAGCTGCGGCTAGTCTTCCTTACAATGTTCCGTACGTAAAGATGACCTATGGAATCACATACTATAGCCCGCAGAAACCAATGGGCATCCATGATCAAGAGATCCCAGCCATCTATACAGACAGCCGGATCCCGTACTGGCAATACTACTACACGGGGAGTTCGGCTTACTCTGACGTTTCCGGCCCTGTCACGCGTCGGAGAGTCATCCATGCTAAGAGCAATGAATACTTGCTTCCGTCTAGAACAGGTGTCGTGTTGCCGCCCGATTCTGTCCCGCCTCCCAGAGTCGATGGTGCCGAGGAATGGGTCACGGTCTGTGACAAGCAGGAGGGCCAGTGTCTAACGATCGTCTCATTTTCGAACGTGATCAATCGGATTGCACTCGGAGGGGCGTTTGGCGAGTATTACGCGGCCGTCTCGCGATTTGCTTTGGGGACGAGCTACAATGGTAGTCACACGGTGTATTACTTCCCATATCGATTTGACGATGTCGTGGCTGGGAAATCAGTGCGCCAGTGGATCTACGATCTGAAGGCAAGCCAGTAGAAGGATGGTAGCGAGCCCTCTGCGCTCGATTCCCGAGCGCAGAGGGTGGACGAGACCCCAAGTCGGGTCCGAGCCCAATTCTTATACGCGCGGCTGGTCGGGACTGTGGTGAGCGCGGAGGCCGTAGCGCCGATGGTGCGTGCGACGATTAGGTTCAGGCCTTCCGATATTCTCGATTGAGCCTCAGCGCGGCCATGAACTTCACGCTGCGGGCGATGTTGCGGGCCTTGGACTTCCAGTTGAACGCCCACTTGGACTCGCCGTGCTCCCGCTCGCCGAAGAAGACATCTAGCGTGCGAACTTCGAAGCCGTTCTTCTTGGCCAGCCAGAAGAAATAGAGATCCAAGGACAGGTCCACCGGTGGCGCGTCGGCCAGATCCAATAGCGCCCGCGGGAAGGCTTTGGGCTGCCCGTTGATGTCCTCCAGGTTCTTTCCCAGCACCGCGGTGGCCACCGCCTGCATTCCCTGGGTGAAGAGCACATCCTTGAGCGGCCGCTTGCGCCGGCGGCCCTTGACGATCGCCCGCTGTGGATCGGGGCTGTCCAGGAGCCGATCGAAGGCCTTGAAGACGTCGGACGGCGGCGTCTGGCCGTCGGCGTGGGTCCAGGCCAGGTACTTGCCCTTGGCGGCCCGCAGGCCGGTCATGATCCCGTGGCCGTAGCCGACGTTGGGGCTGGGTACCGTCACCAGCCGGATGAACCCCCGCCCCGGCCTCTTCAGCTCGCGCTGAAAGACCGCTTCACTGTCGTCGGTACTCCCGTTGTTGACCAGCAACAGCTCCCAGTCATTTCCGGAGCCGGAGGGCCCCCTCAGCGCTTCGAAGCGGGCGATCAGGTTGGGGAGATTTTCCGCCTCGTTATAGCAGGGGATGACGATCGACTTGCGCGGCTCGGTCACGGTCATGCCGTCACTTCTTTCTTTTGTCTGAACACCACGAACTTCATGCCCAGAAAATTGGCGATGGTGGAAGCGACCGTCGCCAGGAACCAGGCCACCAGCTTGGGCGCCGGGGTGGAAAGCTTGGCCAGCAGCGCCGAGTTGACCCAGGTATTGAGCCCTAACGTCGCCAAATAGAGCAGGGCGAACAGCAGCGCCTGCCTATGCGCGGCGCCGTCGGAGCGGAAGACGAAGCCGCGATTGAAGATGAAGGATACCCCCGCGCCGACGATGAAGCTGATCGCCTTGTCCACCGAGGGCGGGAGCTGCGGGGCCAGGTAGACGAGGAGGAAGTAGACGGTGAAGTCGGTGGCCACGGCGCTACCGCCCACCAGACCGAACCGCAGCAACTCCATCACCTTGGGATTCATGGCTTGAGACCCAGCGGCTTGCCGTCGCGGAAGACCTCGTTCCAGTACTGGAAGGTCTTCAGCTCCTCCGGTGTGCCCCAGGGGATGTACTTCTGCACGGTGAAGCTGCGCACCCGCTTGCCGTTCTCCATCATCCGGCGAACCAGGGTGTCGATGTAGAACTCGCCGTTGACCCGATCGTCGTCGGCGATCATCCCCTCGGTCTCCTCCAGGAACATCCGTGCGCTCTTGAACCAGAAGGTTCCGGTCACAACCTCTTGCTCGGCCGGCGGAACGCCCTCCACCTGCTTCTTCACCGCGACCGCCTTGACCACGCCCTCGGGCGCGTGGAGCCAGCCGTACATCTGTGGCCGCCACAGCGCGGGAAGGTGACCGCGAGCGGTCCAGGCGATCAGGTCGGCGTCGACCGCCTGCTCCATGTCGAGCCACGTACTGAGATCGTAGCTGTAGCCGGTGTCGCAGGGGGCGAAGAGGACGGGAGCGTCTAGGTTGACCTTCTCCGCGCCGATCTTGGCGGTGCAGGCCTGCCCCTCGGTGACTTTGTCGAGGGAGATCACGTTCGCCGCCGGCTTGAGCGCCTTGACCACCTTCAGAAAGCGCTCATCCTCGGCATGACCCTTCTGGGCGATCAGCACCCGTTCGGTGGGCCGCGGCAGAAACGCCATCGCCTGGGCAATCATCGGGCGACCCGCTGTCTCGATCAGCGGCTTGGGATCGGCATAACCCTGATCCACGAACCGCTGTCCGCGGCCGGCCATGGGGATCACCTGGGAGGCGCCGGAGTGGGCTTTGGTCAACGAGGCTAGGTGCCGGTCCAGCCCACGCATCGCGGTGGCCCAGCCCTCGTAGTCACGCAGGTCGTCCGGCGTGCCCCACTGATAGAAGTGCTTCAGCGGATGGACGCCGACGTGGCCGCCCGCCTCAATCAGCTTCTGCATCACCGTGCTGATGTAGAACTCGTTGTTCACCCGCTCGCCCGACTCCGTCAGCTCGCGCGAGAGCCGCTTCAAATCGGCGCCGCGGCGGAAGTAGTAGAGGCCGCTGGAGGCGTACTCTTCGAGCTTGTTCGGGGTGAAGTGGTGCTTCTCCCGGATCTCCAGAACGCGATCTCCCTCGCTCCGCATGTAGGCGTAGAGCTGGGGGCCGAGTGAATGGGGATGGAAGCCGCGGTAGGCGGTCATCGCGCCATCCCAGCGACAGGCGTCCAGCCAGCTCCGAAACGCTTCGAACGACCAGTCGACGCCGAAGTCGCAGTAGTTGAGCAACACCTCGCGCTCATCCGGGAGGTGCTCGGCCACGGCCAGCACCGTCTGCACCGGGCCGTCCTTGTGCGGCTCGATGACGATGGTCTTGGACCTGGGCGCCAGCTTGCTGGCCACGGCCACCAGCTCGGTCTGCTCCGCGTGCTGGCGGTTGACCGCGAAGAGGAAGTCGGAGTCCTTGGGGAAGCAGGAGATGACTCGTTCGATCATCGGCTGGCCGTCCACCGGGATCAGCGGCTTGGGTTGGCTGTAGCCCGCTCGCTTGTAGCGGTCGCCGAAGCCGGACATCGGGATGAAGATCAACATTGTTCGTTCCTATGTCGCGCTGCTGGAAAGCCGGATGCGGTACTGCTCCGACGGAAGGTTGAGGATTTTAGCCGGCTCGTCTTCAGCCAGGTAGCTCGGGGGGAAGCGGGCCTGCTTGGAGAGGAGTGCATCCTCCAGCCAATCGTGCGCCGCCAGCACCTCCACGGTTTGGCGGAGCTGAATGGTGTTCTTGGCGATGGCCAGCCGCTGGCCGTTCGGATCCACCATCACGCTCGCGCGACCGGTTTGGGCGAGCGCTCTCGACGCGACCTCGCCGACCATAGCTGGGCGTGCCGGATTCCAGGGCGGGCTGAGCAGCTTGCCGGCGCAGACCGGCGCGTCGGGGAAGAGGTAGCGGGGAGTGGGCTGCCTCTCTGGGCGGGGTGGAAGCGGGCGCATCATGCCGCCCGAAAATTCCAGCTCCGGCGACTCGAGATAGGAGATGAGCAAGGACTCGGCGCTCTCCAGATGGCCGAAGGCGTGTCGGACGGCGTTGTCGAGCTCCACCGTCAACGCCACGGCGCGCGCCGCGGTGGGCGCAAAGGCGAGAAAGCCGTGAGACCGCAGCACCACCCGCTGCTCGGGCGCGTCCGCATCGAGCACCTTCTCGATCGCCAGCGCCAGCT
>JBGTHI010000347.1:0-1527 GCA_041746295.1 Myxococcaceae bacterium | reverse complement strand
GGGCTCACGCCGGGCACGACCTACACGCTGGAAGTGCGCGCCATCGGCGGGACGACGGGCTACTCGGGCTGGACGGACGCGGTGCAGCGGATGTCGATGTAGGGGCGGGTTACTCATTGTGCGGGATGCGAAGAGCGAGGCTGCGGCCTCGCTCTTCTGCTTTCCCGGCCGCGCGGGCGCGGCGCTCTCTCGAGCGCAGTCCGATTGCGGTTGTCGCGGGGCGGCGGTTGTGGTGACTTCGGCGCCCCATGATCAAAGAAGATGTCGCCGAGACTCCGCCCGCCGACGCGATGGCGCAGGCGCGCGCGACGCGCAACCCGATCAAGAAGCTCTATTTCTGGACGCTCCACTGGGCCGACACGCCCTACGCGCTCCCCGCCCTGGTGATCCTCTCCTTCGCGGAGTCGTCCTTTTTCCCCGTGCCGCCGGATGTCCTGCTCATCGCGCTCTGCTTCTCCGCGCCGACGCGGTGGTTCAAATACGCGCTCTGGTGCTCGGTGGCTTCCGTGCTCGGCGGCGCGTTCGGCTACGGCATCGGCGCCTGGGGCATGGACCTCATCGGGAACCGCCTGCTCGCGATCTACGACCCCTCGCGGCATGTCTGGGGAAAAATCCAGACTTGGTATGACACCTACGGCTTCTGGGGCGTGATCATCGCGGCGGTCACTCCGATTCCTTACAAGGTCTTCACCATCGCCTCCGGGTCGCTCCAGTTCAGCTTCACGCAGTTCATGGTCGCCTCCGCGATCGGGCGGGCCTTTCGGTTCTTTCTCGTGGCGTGGCTCATCCGGGCGTTTGGCGCGCGGATCAAGCCTTTCCTCGAGAAGCACTTCGAGCTGGCCACGCTGGCTTTCGGCGCAGTCGCGGTCCTCGGCGTGCTGGTGCTGAAATGGCTGAAGTAGGGCGTCGGAGGTTGAGAGTTGAGGGTTGAGCGTTGAGAGAAAGAAATCCGGCCTCCGGTCTCTCAACCCTCAACTCTCAGCTCTCAACCTCCCCGGGCCGCGCCCCATTGACACACCGTTAGGGCCCTTTATTGTTAACGGCATTAACAACTTGATGAAGCCGCGCTCCCCCGCCAAGATTCAGTCCGATGCCGAGAGGCTGGCGGACATTTTCACCGTCCTCCAGCGCTGCTTCATGCTCAATCTCTCCAAGGAGCTCTCGCGCGGAAACATTTCCTTTCCCCAGTATTTCCTGCTCGGTTATCTCGCCCATTGCGACCACCTCACCATGTCGAAAATCGCGGAAACGATGGGCCACACGACCGCCGCCGCGACCGGCCTGGTCGATCGGCTGGAGAGGCTCGGCTACGTCAAGCGAGTGCATGGGAGCGAGGACCGGCGGAAGATCATGGTGCGGATCACGGCGAACGGGGGGGCCCTGGTGGGCCGGGTGCGCGCGGACATGGTGGTCAATTTGACGAAGCTCATGACCCTGCTGACGCCCGCGGAGCAGTCGATGTGGCTGCAAATCTACGAGAAGATCTTTGGGAGCTTCGACCAGCGGTGCGCCGGCCAATGAAGGCGC
>JBGTHI010000346.1:0-2808 GCA_041746295.1 Myxococcaceae bacterium | reverse complement strand
CCCAGCAGGTGATGCTGGAGATCAAGGTCGCCGAGATCGCCCGTGATGTCCTGAAACGGCTCGACGCGCAAACCAACCTCTTCAATGTCGGGGACACGTTGAACGCCGGGGCCACGAGCACCGGGCTGAGCTTCCCGGATGCCCTGTTTGGCCAACAAGGGCTGGAAATTCCGATCTTCGGAGGGGCCGGCGGTAGCAGCAACATCTCGGGCCCCGCGATCGCAGAGCTGCAGCGCGCGACCCCGACCATCGACGCCAAGGGCGTGTTCCTGAGCTATCTGAGCGGTGAGTGGCTGTTCGAGGCGGCCCTCACCCTGTCCCGCCAGAAGGGCCTCGGCAAGCTGCTCGCCGAGCCGACCTTGACCACGATCACCGGCCAGGAGGCGGAGTTCCTGTCGGGCGGGGAATTCCCGGTCCCCGTGCCGAGCGATCTCGGCGAGGTGACGATCGTCTTCAAGGAATTCGGGGTGGGCGTCAAGTTTCTCCCGCTGGTCCTGGATTCGGGGCGCATCAGTCTGAAGCTCAACGTCAGCGTCAGCGAGCTGTCCCGCGACAACGCGGTCTTTGTCGGTGTCGCGCAGGCGCAGAGCCAATTCATCATTCCGTCGCTGGTCAAGCGCAGCGCCGGGAGTAGCGTCGAGCTGGCGGACGGCCAGACCATCGGGATCGCGGGGCTCATCAACGAGAGCACCCGCGAGTTCATCGACAAGATCCCGGGCCTCGGCGACGTGCCGGTCATCGGTCAGCTCTTCCGCAGCCAGGAATTCCGCTCGGGGCTGACCGAGCTGGTGATCTTCGTCACACCTAGGCTCGCGCGTCCCATCCAGCCGCAGCAGGTGAAGTTGCCGACGGATTCCTTCGTGCCGCCGAGCGATCTGGAGTTCTATCTCCTCGGCCGGTCGGAGGGCCAGGTGTCGCCGCCACCCGCACCGCCGGCCAAGCGCCGTGAGAGCGGCGCACCGCAAGGCGTCCCCGAGGGGGGCAAGTTCGGACATGATCTGTGAGCGGAGGGCAGCGCGATGATTTCAACAATCAGATTCTCGGGTGCGGTCTTGTCGGCCGCGTTATTGCTGACGGCTTGCACCCACAGCGATCCGGTGCGGGTCGAAAAGGACTTCGGCAACTCGGTCCGCAATATGGTCAAGGCCCAGACGTACAACCCCGAGGCCTCCCGCCATCCGCCGGTGGACCCGCCGAAGAGACTGGACGGAACCAGGGGTAACCGGGCTCTCGAGACCTACCGGGGCGATGTCGCCAAGCCGGAGGTGGTCGACCAGCCCATTCGAATCAATATCGGTGATTGACGCCGGCTAGGCGCCCACGGACAGCAAGGAGTAGCGAGATGGACAAGGGAATGAATCGGAAGGGAATGGATCACAAGGGACTGGATCACAAGGGAATGGGGCATCGGGTTTCGTCGGGTCGTGTGCGCGGCCCCGCCCGCCAGCGCGGCGCGGTCCTCGTGCTCGTGGCCGTCGGGATGCTCGCCATCATCGGGATGGCGGGCCTGGCATTGCAATCTGGGCACCTCTTCGTCAACAAGACGCATCTGCAGAACGCGCTCGACGCGGCTGCGCTTTCCGCCGCGAAGACCCTCAATAACGACGGCACGGTGGCGGCGGCGGGAGCGGCGGGCCAGATAGCCTTCGAGAAACATAAGGCGCTCGCAACCGGCAACTCCACGTTCCTCGAGCGCGAGGTGCGGGACGCCTCGTACACCCTGGCCTTCCAGTTCTCCGCGACGCTCGACCCCTTCACGCCGGGAGCGACGGAGACCTCCGTCCCGCCCGCGACCTTCGTTCGCGCCCGCGCGACGGATTTCACCATGAACACGTGGCTCGCCAATGTCCTGCCGGGCGTGGGGGCCCAGCAGGACATCGGTGGCACAGCGGTGGCGGGTCCGGCGCCCATCGATCCGGCCAATACCTGCGATGTGCTGCCGCTCTTGATGTGCGCGCCAAACCCAGCCGACCCCGACCAGGACTGCTCAGACGGCCGGTGCTTCGGATGGCAGGGCGGTGATAAGGAGGTCTGCCTCAAGGAATCCGACACTCCCCACGCGAACAGCGCGTGTCCCGATGCATTGCAACGGGGTAACTTCCATCTGTTGCGGCTAGGAGGACCCGGGGCCGACATCGTCCGGGAAGCCTTGGGGGGAGGGTATTCCGGGTGCGTCGCGGTCGGTCAGACTGCCCCGACGCAACCTGGAAACGTCGCCGGCCCCGTGCACCAGGGCTTGAATACGAGATTCGGCGTGTATCAAGGAGGCATGCGCCGAGAGGACTACCCCCCTGACACGGTGACTACGGAGGCCCCCGGTCCCCTCGACGGTACTTGTACGGGCTTTTGCTACGACCAATATGTCCGTCGCCAGGAGAACGGGCCGTATGACAACCCGCCCCCGAACGCGGGTGATGGCGTCCCGGACCGCCGCAAGGTAGCCGTAGCGATCGGCAACTGTACGGCTCTGCCAGGAGGAGCCACACAGGTACCCGTGATCGGAATCGGGTGTTTCTTCCTGACCCGCAAGGCCGGCTTACCTCCGGAAAAGGAGGTCTACGGGCAAATGATCGGCGACTGCCAGGCAGATGGCAATATCGCGGCCGGGCCACCACCTGGGGGTTCCCTGCGCTACAAGATCGTGCTGTACAAAGACCCGGACAGCCGGGATTCATAGACCGGCGTGCCAAGGACAGCGAGACAAAGCTATGTTTAGAAGGACTCATACCGAGGTACCCGATAGTTTGGGTAAAGGCGCACAGGGCGATTTATGTGATCCGTTCGGGCTGGGCGTAGCGGCTGAAGTAG
>JBGTHI010000345.1:0-2075 GCA_041746295.1 Myxococcaceae bacterium | reverse complement strand
CTCGATTCGAATCCTATGATCATCCCGGGAGGCGATGAAGAGCAGGCCATTGTCCTGCCCCCGGGTCCCGAGCTTCCAGCTTTCCGCCACCCGCATCGAAAAGGACTCGATGGCCTCACCTTCCAGGGTAGGGATCAGCAGGAACTGCAGCTGAACGCCCCTGCCGCTGTCGCCGGCGCGAACCTCTCGCGCCAGCTCGGCCAACCTCTCCCGTTCTTCCGGTCGAAGCATTGGGGCCTGGTCGACCACCGGTCCGGTGAGGGCCGGGATGGGCCGCTCGGCCAGCGCTGCCGCGCCCGACCCCAGAACCAGAAGGATGGCCAGGGCTGCGGAGCGCACGGTTAGCCCGGATATTTCACAGCGTGAGTACTGCGGCGACAGTCTGTCGACCTGTGGACGGCGTGCTCGCTCTTTCCTCGTGCGGCGTGCATCAGCACGCCTCCTCGGTCATCTCTGCGCTTGCCGCCCTCGGCTCCGACATCCTGCACCTCGTTTCGCTCACGCTGTGAAATATCCGGGCTAGAACTTGACCTCGGGTGGGCGGTCCGCGTTGGAGGCGGTCGCCGTGAACTGCGGCTTCGCGCTCCGGTGATAGAAGAGCGAGTTGGTCCACGAGGTGGGTGGCACGGTGACCAGGTTGTTGTGCTCCTGTACGGTGCCGATGTAGCGCCGTCGGGCAGTGGCGATCCGGTTCTCGGTCCCCTCAAGCTGAACCTGAAGGTCCCGAAAATTCTCGTTGGCTTTCAGGTCAGGATACTTCTCGGCCACGGCCAGCAGCCGACCCAAGGCTCCTGAAAGCTGCCCCTGGGCCTGCTCGAATCGCTTCATCGACGCCGCGTCCAACGAACCGACCTCGACGTTCACCCGGGTCGCATTGGCGCGCGCATTGGTGACCGCCTCCAAGGTCTCTCTCTCGTGAGCGGCGTAGCCCTTCACGGTCGCCACGAGGTTGGGCACCAGATCCGCTCGGCGCTGGTACTGATTCTGAATCTCCGCCCAGGATGCGTCGACGGCGTTGCCGGCTTGGGGAATCGACTGCACCCCACATCCGGAGGCAAGGGTGGTGAGGCAGAGAGCTGCCGCAAGGGAAGGAGTTGAGAGGCGCATGGGTCAACCTATAATGCGCGAGCGGCGAGGGAACGAGCCCTTTTCGAGCCGGGACGAGCCCTTTCGCGCCCAGGGGCCGATATGGAACGGCCCGGAACCGCCGAAGCGCTTCCCGGGCCGCCGGTCCACTGCTCGAGCAAGAACTCTAGTGAAGCGTCTTCTTCAAGGTGCTCAGCGTCCGGTGGGTCCGCTCCTGCGCCGGCAGAAGCTCGTTCTCCACCAAGCTTCGACTCTCCGGGTCGAGCTTCGGGAGCTCTTTGCGGTAGTCCGCGAGGCCGTGGTCCTCCCCCTCTTCCAGGGCGGCAATGGCGGCCTTGTCGCCAAAAGGCTTGGCAGAAGCCTCCACCAGCTTTGCGAAGGCTCCCCAGGCGCCCGAGTCCTGCGAGGGGGTGCCGCCCAGACGCGACACGCAGTCGCGCAGAGTCTGGACCCGCTCCTGATGGGAGCGCGCGCACTCCTCGAGTTGAACCCGAGCCTGTCCGTCGACCACGCGGTCCAATGCCTGGCGATAGGTCTCCACCGCTGAGATCTCACCCCGAAGAAGCGAGTTCAACTTGCCAACCGACTGTTCGCTGTTCGCTGTGTTCATCATTATCTCTCCCTTGTGTGATGGGGGAGACAGTGGTGACGGCTTCCTGTGATGACAACCGCCCCCCCCCCATCGGAAGGGCTCGCCCTCCTGGCCGTTCACTCCTCGGCCGGCGCTCCAAGGAGCCTGTAGAGCGTCTTCCTGTCGACACCCAACAGCCTCGCGGTCTCCGATTTGTTTCCTCCAGCATGCTGCAGCAACTGCGTTGCGTAACGGCGGGAGAGCTCGGCCAGGTTGGGCAGGTCCTCCGCCAACCCGGTCGCCTTCGCGGGCGCATCCCCGATTGGCGCCGGAAAATCCTGTGGGCCCAGGACGCCGGTGGTGTTGAGCGCCAGAGCTCGCGCGACGACATTTTCGAGCTGGCGGATGTTCCCCGGCC
>JBGTHI010000344.1:0-1944 GCA_041746295.1 Myxococcaceae bacterium | reverse complement strand
AAACAGGTCATCCAGCTCCACGAAGAAGCCGAACTCCGCGAGCGAGGAGACGGTCGCTTCGAACTCCTCCCCCACCCTCTCGCGCATCAGCAGCGTGGAGTAGTAGGCGGAGATGTCCCGCTCTACGCGCATCGCGGCCCGCTCCCGGTCGGAGCAGTGTTCCGCCATCGACTGGAGCTGCTGGATCTCCGCCTCCAGCTCCCGAGACGAACGCCTGCCGCGGCGAGCCCACTCGGCCTTGAGCAGTCGATGCACCAGGAGATCGGGATAGCGTCTGATGGGCGAGGTGAAGTGCAGGTAGTGCTCCGCGCCCAGGCCATAGTGGCCCACGTCCACCGCAGAGTAGGCTGCCTGCATCATCGAGCGCAGGAGCAGCTGATTCAAGGCGCGCCGCTCCGGATGGTCTTCCATCTTCTCGAGCAACTGGTTCAGCGCCTGAGGCGTTACACCCTCTCCGTTGGGCAGGTGAAAGCCGTAAACTCCGGCCAGCGCCGAAAAGAGGGCGAGCTTCTCTTCGTCCGGCTCGCCGTGGTGGCGGAAAACGGAGGGCAGCTTCTTGTCGATGAAGTAGCGGGCCACCGCTTCATTGGCGGCCAGCATGCACGCTTCAATCAGCCGATGGCTGTTGAGCCTCTCCCTGCGCTCCATCTGTTGCGGTGTTCCATCCTCGGCGACCACCACCCGGGTCTCGGGTAGGTCGAACTCGATCGCCCCACGGCTTCGGCGCATCGCATTAAGCACCTGTGCCACTGACCAGAGGGTCTCAAAGTTGGGCTTGAGGAAATTCCGTCCGGGAACGTCGTTGCCATCCAGCACCGCCTGCACCTCGCCGTAGGTGCAGCGGGCCACGCTGCGCATCACGCCGGGGTACAGCTGGTACGAAGAAAGCCTGGCCTGGGCGTCCAGGCAGATCTCCGCCACCATGCAGAACCGGTCCTCCTCCGGGCGCAGCGAGCAGATCCCGTTGGAGAGCCGTTCGGGAAGCATCGGCAGGACGCGGTCGGGCAGGTAGACCGAAGTGGCCCGCCTGAACGCCTCCGCGTCGAGCGCGGAGCCGGGCCGCACGTAGTGGGTGACGTCGGCAATGGCCACCCAGAGGCGCCAGCCACTCCCCTCGGCGCGGGCGAAGATCGCGTCGTCGAAATCTCGCGCGTCTTCACCGTCGATGGTGATCAGGGGCAGCGATCGAAGATCCCGCCGGCCCTCTTCGGTTGCCTCGGCCTCGCTCACGGTGAGCGGAACCGCGTCCGCCTCGTCCATCGTCTCCGGCGGGAATTCGTCCTGGAAGCCCTCGGTATAGGCGGAGGAGAGAACCTCCTGTGACGGCTCGCCCGGTGCTCCCAGCGAACCGGAGACCTCCCCGGTCAACCCTTCTCCTTCGGAGAGAAGCCCGCGCCCGGCTCCCAGACGGACCTTCACCACGTCGCCCGGACGAGCCATCTGGGTGGGCGGCACGCGGATCGGCTGCAGCCCGCGGTCGCGCGGCACCACCCGAGCGCGCCGACCCTCTTCTTGTTCTTGGTAGATGCCGATCGCCTGGGAGCGCTTGCGATCCACCACGCGGACAAGCCGACCCTCGCTGCGGCCGGTGCGGTTGATCAGAACCTCGACCTCGACCCGGTCGTTGTCCAAAGCCCGCCGCGTTTCGTGCGCGGGCAGATAGATGTTCTCACCGCCGGTCTGACCGCTGGGATGAACGAAACCGAACCCGTCGCGGTGCACATGCAGGGTGCCTTCCACGGTGTTCACGTCGGTGCGGGGAGAAGCTTGCCCCCCTCTTCCCTCTGGCCTTCCCTGAGGGGCGCGTGCGGCCGCTCGCGGCCCTCTCTCCTTCAGCGGCTTTCGAGTGGACCTGGGCCCCTCTCGCGCCGTCGCACCCTCGGCTCGCGACGGTCCGTCGCTCCGGCGCTGCTGGGCAGCGCTGTCCCGGTGCATGGAGCGGTG
>JBGTHI010000343.1:0-6970 GCA_041746295.1 Myxococcaceae bacterium | reverse complement strand
ATGTCTGCAACTACCTCGACGCGCTGACCTACTCGCGCGCTCAACTCTCCGACTCGAACGGGCTCCCGCTCTCGATGCGGCTGTTGAATGAGACGCACGAGCGTCTGATGCGTGGTGCTCGCGGCTCTGAAAAGCTCCCAGGCGAGGTGCGGCGAAGCCAGAATTGGATTGGCGGCAGCCGGCCGGGCAATGCCGCGTACGTGCCGCCACCACCGCAGGCGCTGCCCAACGCGCTTGGCGCCTTCGAGAAATACCTTCATTCCGAAGACGCGCTGCCGCCGCTCGTGCGCGCGGGGTTGCTGCACGTGCAGTTCGAGACCATCCATCCTTATCTCGATGGCAACGGCCGTATCGGGCGTTTGCTCGTGACGCTGCTGCTTGAACATTGGAAGTTGCTCACGAAGCCGCTCCTGTACCTCAGCCTTTTCTTTAAGCGACACCGCGACGACTACTACCGGCGGCTGAACGCAGTGCGCGTCGACGGGGACTGGGAGGGCTGGCTCGACTTTTTCCTCGACGGGGTGGCGATAATTGCGGAGGAGGGGATCGCATCGGCTCGCGAGCTATTTGCGCTCGCATCTGCCGATCGAGCACGTGTGCTGGCACACGAGGGAATGTCGGTCTACGCGCTGAGGCTCTTCGAGCTTCTGCCACGACATCCGGTCGTGACAGTCGCTTCAGTCATGAAGCTTGTTGAGACCACAAAACCCACGGCCGGACGTGCGATCGATCTGCTCGTCGCTGCCGACGTACTGGTGGAGACCACGGGCAAGAAGCGTGACCGTTCGTTCGTGTATCGGACCTACATCGATCGCCTCAAGGTCGGAACGGAACTCGAAGGTGCCCTGCGGCCCCGAAGGTAGCCGGTCTTTGGCTTCGTCATACACCCTGCGGCGGACGTTCGGCTTCCGCGGCAACTTGGCCTTCGCGATGGGGTTGGCCGGTAGAGAACCTCTAACGGCTTCACCTTTTTGGTTCTTACCCTGTAACCAGTCCCCCGCCGCTGAAGAGTCTGACGACGAAGCGAGTGGCCTCCTCAACAAGCTCAGGCTCCGTGCCGTTGTGCGCCCTCATCCCTCGGATGATTTTGCGCGGCACTCCAAGACCCCGGGCATCGACGTAATCATAATCTCCCAGTACCTCTCGGATGAGTTCATTGCGCGCTGCCCGGCACCCGGCACGCATCCGCTCGACGGTGATGGTGTTGGGTAGTGATCCTGGGCTGATCAGCTCCAAACGGTCGGAAAAGATGTTGAGCTCGATGTCCGTGCCAACGATGGTGTAGTCGCGGTGAGCGAAGGCGTTGACGATCGCCTCCCGGACAGCCGCCTCCGGGAACTGCCACCTCTCGACTCGGGCGCCCGCAGAGAGATCGGAGGTGACTGTGGTGTTGCGTCGAACAAATGCCAGCGCCTGCTCGATGAGCCCCGCCTCGACCAAGCCCGAACCGGACGACAATCGGGTCAGTGGTCCGCGCAGCTCGGCCCGCTCACGGGTAGCGTAGTCCTTCTCGCTACCTGCCCAGGCGGTCGCGGTCACTCCCGACTGCGGGAGCCATTTGCGCGGTGATCTGCCGAACAAGAGGATGGATGCGACCGTCGGCACTGCACGCCCATCCGTTTGCACCATCAGCTCGGTGTTGATGAGCAGTTCCTCCCACGCGGCCGAGTCTTCGGCAGGTGGCGCCTGCTGTTGGCGCACCTGTTCGAAGTATTCTGAGAGGCGGCGACCATCCAGGTCGCCGAGCGTAGCTCCAGGGACTGGGCGCAGCTCATAACGGATCATCCCAGACATCTGATAAAGGCGGGCTTCCTCTTCACGAGATGCTTCACGAGATGTGGTCCCCACGCGGACGTAGGTGACCCAATGCGCACCACGCCGAGCCTTGTATGGCTTGTCCGGGGCATTCTCCGGCAAGGAGACGACGCCTACGACCTTTCCCTCGTTCCACAGGACCGTTTCCCAGAAAGGGATCAGCGCAGGCTGAACGTTGTTCCTGCAGAGGTTCATGATCCACTCCTCAGCCTTCGTGGCGGGACGGGTCAGCCCTGTGACCGCTCCGTCATCCTCCACCCCGAGTAAGAGCCGTCCGCCCTTGAAGTTTAGCAGCGCGACCATCTCCGTGGAGACCTTGTCGGGGTGGACATCGTCGCGCTTGAACTCGACACCCGAGCTCTCGCCGTTTCGGAGGATCTCCGCAAGCTCCAGCCTAAGCATCTGCGTACCCATACTTCAAACGGCGCAGCTCGAATGCTTCGCGCCCGCCTTCGAGTTGGGTCTCCACGAGATCGCGCACGGCTTGGGTATCGATAGATCCCATGAGGGTTGGGTCCATCCGCGCCGAGTTCGCGCCAGCTTGCATGCCAATGATCAGCTCCGCATCCGCTAGGACAGGAATGTTCGCGTTGTGAGTCGCGAAGATAAACTGCCGCCTACGCTTTTCGTCCTTCATGCGGGGCACGACGCCTTCGGTTATGAATCGATTATCCAGATCATCTTCTGGTTGATCCACGATCAAGGGCCCATTGGACTCTAGGAGGACGATCAGCAGCAAAGCAGTAGCCCGCTGGCCGGCTGACAGCTCTCGAAGAGGGCGCATCTCCAAGGTCTGGCCTGGAGACGCGACGTTGAGCGAGATCTCCGTCGTAGTCACCAATTCAATCTCCTCGATCTCCATGGCTAGCTCTTCACCCAGCTCGGTGATGCGCTCGCTCATCACGCCGCGCAGCCCGAACCGCTTCTCCAACTCGGCTTTTCCTGCACGACAAGCAGTCGCGAGCTCGGTCAAACTGAGATTGTCCCTGTCGATCGTCGCTTTCGCGGCGTCGGAGAATCGGGGGATCCGTTTTGACAAGAGCTGGAGAATCGGGGCACGCTTACCCCCGAAGACGATCTGTACCGAAACCGCATTCCCTAGCCCTTTGCCAACTCTCTTCGCGGCTTTCGCCAAGCGTTGAAACTCGGAGCGCTTGAGATCCTCCCACTCGGCCGCGAGTGCGATCCGTTCTTGCCGCAGATCTTGCAGATCCTGGGTCAGCGTCGCCCGCCGCTCAACCAGCGGACGCAAATCTTCCAGCGCGCGCTTCAGCTCGACGTACTGGGCGCCATCGATCCGCGACTGCTGGAGCTCACGGAGTGCCTTCTCATAGGCCTTCTTGGCGCCCTCCTTTCTGTCTCGCCAGCGGGTCTCCACCTCCGCGAGCTGAGCGCGTGCCTTCTGGAGGGCTTTGGACAGGGTCTGCTGTGCTTGGGCTGCGCCGGCACCCACCGTGTCCAAGGCCTCGCGGGCACCCACCAGGATTTCTTTTCCAGGCAGCTCTTCCAGGGCGCGGTCGGAGAGAAATGCGGTCTCCGGTGGTACTTCGCGTGACAGGCCCGCCAGTAGCTCGTCATAGCGGGCAAGTCGATCGCGGGCGGTGAGGAGAACCCGCTCCTCCTTGACGAGCAGGCCTTGCTCCCTAAGCCGACTCTCTACCCCGGCATCCTGATACCGTCTGAGGGTTTCCTCGAGCCGTGGGAGGGCGGCAAGCCGATCTTCGATGTCAAAGATCTCTTTGGTTACCGACAGAATGCGACGTCGCGAGGTCTCAAGCCGGCGCCGCACGTCCGCTTTGTTACCAAGCAACTGGGGATCGGTTGGGACGAACCGGTCTAGCAACTGCGTGAGGTGCTCTTCATTTCCGGACAGCTCGGATAGCTCATGCTGTCCGAAGATCTCGGCCCGGATCACCTGTTGAGGTGACAGGTTGGAGATCTGGCCGGTACGGGCATCGCGAACGACCGGGGGGTTCGGTGCCGACCGCTCTATGAGGTACAGTTTCTCGTCGGGTTCCCGCACCCGGACAAGGATCGACATCTTAGTGCCGCTGGGCACGACGTGCTTGACCATTGACGAGTGTTGAATTCGTACCTCTTCGCTCAGGAGCTGTTGTCCCAATGCCCAGCGAAGGCTTTCGATGACGCTTGACTTCCCGGCACCTCGGCCGCCGATCAGTACGTTGAGGTTGTCGTTGAAGTGAGCCCCGCAGCCGTCAAGGAAGCCTCCTTCCCAGGACACCGCTACGATCTCAGCGCGGGTCTGAGGCACGTCCTGAGAGGCGAGACGAATTCGCGAGTCCGGATCCAAGAAAGCTTGGCGGAGTCCCTCAATGCTCGGGGCGGCCATCTTAATGAGCGTGCTCGCCGTTGGCTGCTGAAGCCCGGACGGCTCCTTGACGTCCTTGGCATTAATTGCCGCGATGGCCCGGCCTCGCTTGTACTCAGGGTTGAGATTTAGAACGATCGCCTTGTATTCAGGTGGAAGGTCATCGATCTGTCCCGGAATCTGGATCGCCATGTGGTGAGGTGATCGCCAGCGCTGGATGCAGGCTTGGCCGTCGAGCTGCTTCAGTAGTCCGCGATCCTCGGTCACGTGGGCGGCGATGCATATACCTCCACGCTCGGAAACGATCTTCAGCACGTCCTCAAACGAATAGTCGCAGAGAGTAGCTGAGGGCCCTGAACTCTTGATTCCCAGCTTCCCCAAAGCAAAGCTCAAACGGTCCGTAGGGGTGCCGGGTTCGAAGAGACAGAGGATGTGAATTCCCTCCTCAGATGTGATTTCGAAACCTGGAAACACAACGATCCCATGGATAGCCGCCTTGGCGGCGATCGTATCTACCCAGGAAACGTCGTTGTGATCCGTGATGCCCAGGGCGTGGACGCCATTTCGAACGGCCTCCGCGATGAGGTCATCAGCGTACTTCCCCGAATCTTGAGGAGTCTCTCGCCCCTGAAAGGTCGAGGCATAGTGAGGCGGATTAACTTGAAGCGCACACCGATAGAATCGGGCGCCTTCGGGCAATGCGAGTGCGGCGCGAAGGGCGTCGTGGATGTTCGCGCCCAGGGAAAGCTCTTCGGTAAGGGGCGTGGACGGCTTCATGGACTCCCATATTCTGCCAGGTTCGACGGTCTCTGGTGCGAAATCCGGCCAGAACCGATGTCAGCAGGACGGGGCCGACGAGGCCCCGAGGATCCTAGCCGAACAGTTGCGACCCATCGTGCGCCATCTGGTCGTGCTTCAGGGCGGCATGACGGCGAAGGAGCGGCGCGGCTCAGCCGACCAGATTGCCTCGATTCCAGATACGGCGGAGCGGGTGGTCCTGGCGACGGGTCGCTACATCGGCGAGGGCTTCGACGACGCGCGCCTGGACACCCTCTTCTTGGCGATGCCGGTTTCCTGGAAGTCGTCTCGACGCTCTTGTGGCGTGCGAGGCGCTGGACGAGGCGGATGTCCCGGGTGGCGCGGTAGGCGTTCGTGAGGCAGGTGTGCCGGTAATGCCGCGCTCGGCATTAGCGGCATTATGCCGACCTCCGAGTAATGCCGATGAGGGGCACGACGCTGGCGTCCTGTCGAGGAGTCTGCGGAGCCGAATGCGCTCGGAGAAAAAGACATCACGCGCTTCGTATTGGGGACCTCCAAGCGATTTTCTCCACGCACCCAACAGACCCACATGAGCATCCTAGGGAAGCACGCTCGAGGTGCTGCCACTGGTCGCCCAGGTGGGCGAGGCACTGGCTGCGTACATCGAGAAGGACCGGCCTCGCTGCCAAACGCGCCGGCAAACCGATCCACACAGATCTACGCTTGTTCTAACCCGGAGTGGCTGGCACTATCCCCAATCCATCGAGAGGTGAGCCACTCCAATGTCCGAGCCCTGGGTTTCCGTGGACGATGTCGCGCGCCACATCGGTGTGGCGAAGGACACCATCTACCGGTGGATTGAGACGCGAACGATGCCCGCGCATCGGGTCGGTCGGCTCTGGAAGTTCAAACTCTCCGAGGTCGACGAGTGGGTTCTGGCCGGCCACGCCGCCGAGGACGAAGCCGTCCCCAATCCGACGACCGCGAAGAGCGCTCAAGGGAAGAAGCGATGACCCGCGCCGTCGAGACAGCCTCTATCGCCAAGCCCGCGAACGGAGCCCGAAGCTTCGGGAGCTTCCGCGAGATCGCCGACTTCCTCTGGCAGAACGCCGAGCGCATGCGCGGTGCCTACAAACCGAACGAGTACGACAAGGTGATCTTGCCCTTGCTCGTTGTCCGGCAGCTCGACTGCATGCTCGAACCGACGAAGGAGAAGGTGCTCGCTCGCCTGGAGGCGCTCAAGGACAAGGGGATGAAGGCGACGGACCCCACGGTTGATGTCGCCCTCCGGAAGGTGACCGGCGTTCCCTTCTACAACACGTCGAGGCTCGACTTCGCGAAGCTCAAGGGTGATCCAAACCACATCGCCCAGAACCTCCGGGCAATCGCCTATGTAGAGAGCGACGACCCGGAACTGGTCTGCTCGACCGGCTTCGCAATCGTGCGGTCGCGAGGCCGCCTCGATCCGAAATATTTGTACTACTGGCTTCGCTCGGACCCGATGGTGGACGAGATCTGCGCCCGATCCGTCGGAGTGAGTTACCCAGCATTCAATGCATCAGAGATCGGTTTGTTGCCCGTCCCTTTGCTGCCCCTCGAGTTCCAACGCCGAATCAAGGCAGCTCAGATGTTCACGCTTGCGCATGAGCTGGCACATGTCTGGCTTGGCCAGTCGGTGGTCTCCGACGCGGAGCCGGCTCACATCCCCGACCAAACGGTCGAGCGTTGGTGCAACAAGGTGGCGGCCGAGCTCCTCGTGCCGATGACAGTGCTGCAAGCCGAATACGATCCCGACAATGATCTCAGAACCGAGCTCGATCGGCTCGCGCGCCGATTCAAGGTCAGCACCTTGGTCATCCTGCGACGAATTCACGACGCCAGCGGCCTCACCTGGGAGCAGCTCTGGGAGGAGTACGAGCGCGAGCTTGATCGGCTCCGGTCGATCCCGAGGGGGAGCGGGGGAAACCTCTATCTGATGCAGGCAGCCCGGGTCAGCAAGCGTTTCGCGCGAGCGCTCGTGGTCAGCACCTGGGAGGGCCGCTCTTCGTTCACGGAGGCGTTCCGGCT
>JBGTHI010000342.1:0-6856 GCA_041746295.1 Myxococcaceae bacterium | reverse complement strand
CCCCCGCCTTCCCTAAAAGCCATGCTCAGAGGTCGAACCCTGGGTTCATCAGGCATGGGGCCCACCATAGGCCGGGCTGGCGCCACGTTCGTTCCGATTGGAGGGGCGCCCAGGGAGGTTTTCTCCACTGTCTTCGAGCTTCTTGGCTTTCGCCCGCTTCCCGCCGCTGGAATCCGGGGAGCGATGATCGATCAGCGCATTGATCTCCGCGCCCAGCAGCAGCACCTGCGCGGAGATCCACATCCACACCAACAGCACCACCACGCCGCCCAGTGCGCCGTAGGTGGCGTCATAGCTGCCGAAGTTCTTCGCGTAGAGGCTGAAGCCCCACGACGCGAGGAGCCAGACCGTCACCCCAACCAGGGAGCCCGGGGTGATGAAGACGAACTTCTGTTCCACGTCGGGGAGCAGGTAATAGATGAACGCCCACAGCACGAGCATGATCGCCGCGGCGAAGGGAAGTCGGAGCCAGGTGACCACGGTGCCGAGCGGCTCACCGAGCTTGTCGGCGATCATCGGGGTGACCACCGCGCTCAGGGTGGCCAGGAGCGCCATCCCGGCGATCAAGAAGGTGGTGAGCACCGCGATCCCCCGCAGCTTGAAGAAGCCGCGCTTCTCTTCTACGCCGTAGGTGGTGTTCAGGGCGCGGGAGATGGCCAGCACGCCCCCTGAAGCCGCCCAGATCGCCCCCAGCGCGCCGAAGGTGAGCAGTCCGGTGCTCTTGCCGCTGGTGAGCGAGTGGATCTGCTGGCCTACAATCTGGGTGACCTGGGCAGGGGCGACCCTGGCGAGCTGGTGGATCAACTGCTCAATCTGGGCCGGCTCGATCACCACGCTCGCCAGCGATACGGCAAAGAGCAGGAACGGGAAGAGGGCCAAAATACCGGAGAAGGCAACCGCCCCCGCCACATCACTGATGTTGTCTTTCACCACCTCATTCTTGAGCTCGATGAGGAACGATTTCCAACTCATCCCTTTGCCCGGCAAGCGCATGACCGCCCTCCCTGTGGACGCCCTTTTCGAGGCGTCAATCTGGCGCTGCTCCGCCGGAATACCAAGGGGTAGCTGCTACTTCGCCTCGGCCAACCAATCGGCGGTGGCGGCCTCAAGGATCTTATCGGCGTCGTTGGCCACCTCTTCCGCCAGGGCGGGCGCTACCGGCGCTCTGGGCACCCTGCCATTAACCTTGTTCATCATCTCGCCGAGCTCGGAGTAGGCCCGGTACCGTTCGCGCTTGGAGCTCTTGCCCTTCACGTCGCGCATGAAGTTGCTGACGTTCTCCCCGAGAGTAAAGAGAACGCGAAGGATCGGGCCCGCGATGTGCTGAACCGGATCGCCCCGGATGCCTATCTCGATCGAGGGCTTGATTTCGAAGGGTCGATCCATCCATTTGAGCTTCGCGTCTTCGCCTACCGCTCGTCCTTCGACCTGGCCCGTGTTCCAGGCCCCCAGCGATCCGCGTCGGAACCGAGAGTCCTCGGCGAAGCGCAGCTTCGTCTGTCCGGGGTTGGCGGGGTCCGGAATCGGAGTCTCCAGCCATCTATTGATCTTCTTGGAGAGGCCCTTCCCTGTGGCATCGGTTCTCTTCTTGAGCTCCTTCTCCGAAAGCTGATCGCCCACCTTTTCGTAGGCAGTTCCGGGGTTGAGGTACCGAGCCAACCAATCCACCGGGTAGAGGGAGATGCCGATATATCGCTCACCCAGATAGAAGGCGGGTTTCCCGGGAGGCTGCCAGGAGATGTAACGGCCGAAGAGTGGCTTATAGCCCCCCAGGACGCCCAAGACGGAGGTGTGGAAGCCCGGGCCGGTTTCGCCCTTGGCCAGCGTGAAGTCCGGTCCTCCGACGTAGCTGTGGGTACCCAGATTGGCGTTGGGAGAAGTTTTGCGTTTACCGGTGTGGCGGTCAACCTCGGAGGTGGAGAAGCCAACGCCACCTCCAAAGGTGGAATTGAAGATGCCCCCACGCGTCCGGACATCCTGATTGTTGATGTTGAACTGGCAGACAACTCCGATCTGCTGCATCCCGTGCGTGCGCTTCAGGCCTGAGAGCGGAGCGATCAACGGCGGAAGGCCGCGCTTCTCCTCCTGGATGGCCTTGAGCTTGGCCTCGATCTCCGGCTGAGAGGACTCGGTCGCCTTCTCCAGCCGCTTGAGCAGCCCCTTGGCCCGATCATCCAGCTCGCCGATCTGCTTGATCACCGTCTCGGGGGTTGTGGGAAGGGACGAGACGCGCCCCTCTTTCACGCCACCCAGCAGCTGCACCACAAAGTCGGGGGTGACGCGGGTGACGCGCGAGCCGTCGTTGTGGCGCAGATCCATCACCCGAAATCCGGCCTTCTCGACCACCTTCTCAAGCTCGACCGCGGTGAGGTCCAGCAGCTGGTCCAGCACCTCCGGGATCTCCTTGTGCTCGATCGCCTTGCCGACCTCGCGGAACACCTCGATGCGTTCGGACAAGCCAGCTTCGAGCGCTTTGTCGAGCGCGCTCTTCTCATCGGCCTTCTTGGCCTTTTCCTTCTTCTTGGGCTCGTCGGTCTTTTTAGCCGCTTGCTCAGCAAGGAGCTGAACGGGTTCGTAGGTGGGCGCCGCCCGGGGAGGTATCGCTTGAACGCCGCCGGTTCTGCGTGTCATGAAACCCTTGCCTCACCCTTGTGATCGCCCGGAGCGGAGCCGCGGAACCCTTCAACTTCGAGGGTTTAAGACCGAACAAAGACGACTCGGAGCCCTCGTGAGGTTTTCGAAGCGCCTTCCGGAGAGTTGCGGATGCGTGGCACCCAGGTAACAGATGGTTACTCAGCGAGAGAGCGGAATAGGGCTCGCTGTTACCGCTGGGACAGAAGCTGAGAAGAAGGACTCGCCTTGACCATGAAGATTTTCTTACACGTTGGGCGGAGCGCCGGATTTTTCTCGACCTGTGCGAAGAATGCTTGAATTCCGGGAATGGCTTCCAACTCCCTCTCTGCCGGTAGCGGTAACCTCCTCCTGGTAGAGGACGATCCAGACCTACGAGAGGGGCTTGCAGAGCTGCTGCGGTCCGAGGGCTACCGGGTCGATTGCGCCTCGAACGGCCTGGAGGCGCTGGCGCATCTGCACTCGGGCAAGAGCGCCGATCTGATCATCCTCGATCTCATGATGCCGCGGATGGACGGGTGGCAGTTCCGGATGGAGCAGCGCCGGGACCCGGGGATCGCTTCGATTCCGGTGATGGCGATCACGGCCGATAACAGCCCCCAGGCCGGCGCAATCGACGCCGCATGCGTTCTGCGTAAGCCCTTCGAGCTGGAGCAGCTGCTCAAGTCGGTGGCGGCGGTGATGGCCAGTGTACAAGCGGAGCGTCTGGCCCAGACCGAGCGTCTGGCGGCGCTCGGTCGGCTTGCGGCTGGGATGGCGCACGAGATCAACAACCCGTTGGCCTACGTGCTGGGCAACCTCCGCCTGCTGCGGGACCGCTGGCTGACCCGCCTGAAAGATGCGGCCGCGGCCCTGCCCGCTGGCGGCGCAGGCGGAGCAGGAGCTCCGGCGGCCAGCGAAGAGCTGGAAGAGATCGATGCCCTGATTCGAGAGTCACTGAGTGGCTCCGAGCGGATCGAAGGGATTGTTCGGGATATCCAGATCTACTCCTCGAGCCGGGAAGACGAGCCGGAGCCCACCGACGTCCGGCTCGCGCTCGATTCCGCGATGAAGATCGCTGCGCATCGCCTCAAGTCTAGGGCTGAGATCCACCGCGACTATCGGGACGTGCCCGCGGTGATGGCCCATCCGGTCCGCCTGGGACAGCTCTTTTTGAATCTGCTGGTCAACGCGGCAGACGCCATTCCCGAGGGGCTTACTGAGCGCCAGACCATCCATCTGTCGGTCTACTCGGAGGGCTCCGACTGCATCGTGGAGATCTCCGATCCGGGGAGCGGAATCGCGGCGAGCGTCCTCCCACGCATCTTCGACCCCTTCTTCACGACCAAGCCGGTGGGCAGTGGCACCGGCCTGGGGCTCTTCATCTGCCGGGGGATCGTCACCTCCCTGGGAGGCGACATCTCGGTCGAGAGTCAGGTTGGGAAGGGGACGACCTTCCGAGTGCGGCTGCCGACCGGACGCCGACCGCGAGAGGAGCCCGTTCCCGCTTCCCTTCCCGGGCAGGAGCGGGCCCGCATCCTGGTGGTGGATGACGATCAATTGGTCTCGCGGGGAATCGCCCGGGTCCTGGGCCACGACCACGACGTGGTGACGGTGAGCGGGGGACAGGAGGCGGTGGAGCGCCTGGTCTCCGGCGAGCCGTTCGATCTGGTGCTGTGCGACCTTCACATGCCGGAGGTGACAGGGATGGATGTCTGGGAGGAGATCCGCAAGCGGGCGCCCGGATTGGAGTCGAAGCTGATCTTCATGAGCGGAGGGATCTTCACTCCGCGAGCGTTAGAGTTCTCCCGGACCGTGGCGAACATGGTGATCGATAAACCGATCGACAGCCGCGCGCTCCGAGCGCTGATCAGCCGGGTCTTCGCTCAAACCTAGTGGACCTCGCTGCCGCCGTGCCCCGCGAACTCACGGCGCGCCATCCGCAGCATGGTGAGGAAGAAGACGACGATCAACGGCCCGGCCAGCAGCCCGATAGCCCCGAACGCGCCCAATCCTCCCAGGAGAGCGAAGAAGACCACCGCCTCGTCCAACTGGGTGCCTTCGGTGGAGCTGCCGAAGCGCATCAGCAATGGTTTGGCCACGTTGTCCACCGTCCCCACCACCACCACGCCGTAGAGCAGCAGGAAGATCGCCGAGCCGGTCCGGCCGCCCGCGAACAGCAGGAGCGAAAGCACGATCGAGACGGAGGCGGCGCCTACCGCGGGGATGAACGCCAGGACGAAGGCGACCAGGACAAAGAAGATCAAGTTGGGAACGCGCGCGATGGCGAAGCCGATCAGCGAGGCGACCGCCTGGACTCCCGCGGTGAGCGCGGAGGAGACCAGGACCGAGACGGAGACACCGCGAAACTCGACGAGCAACTCGGTGAGACGAACGCGCCGAAAAGGTAGCAGCGACTCCAACCAGGTGACGAGCTGGCGTCCATCGAGAAGAAAGAAGAAGAGGGCTATCAGCATCATGCCGGTCTGCACCAGCGCCTGCGAGGTCGCCGCCAGGACCCCTCCCACAGCGGCGGCCGCGCGTGAGCTCTGCTCCCCCGCCATCGTATTCAGCTCATCCGCGGTACTGGGAATCGAGGAGACCACCCGGTCTCCGAGCTTCTGCAGCGGCCCCGGCAGGCGGCGAATCAGGCCGTGTACACCCTCGCTGCTGAGCGTCTCCCGGACGAAGGTGACGCCATCGACCGATTCTTTCACCACCAGCGCGGTAATGCCGCCGGTGGGCAGCACCAAGGCCAAGAAGACGGCTCCGGTGAGCAGCCCCGCCGCCAGCGCCCGCCGCCCCCGGAGCCGCGCGGTCAACCGCAAGTAGAGCGGGTAGAGCGCGCCGGCAAGAACCGCGGCGATGAAGTAGGCGCCGGCGAAGGGTGCGATCACGAAGCCGAGGAGGAGGATCGACAGGACGATCAGGACAATCAGCACCACGCGGGCGACGGAGGAAGGCTCGGGATCGGCGGAGGGATCGGGGGTGGCGTCCATGAAGAGGAACCTCAGCTGAACGTTACGTCTCTCAAGACTCGTCCGAATCGTTGGGCGGACTGAACGGGCTCGCTCGCTCCAACTCCACGCTCACGCTATCCACATCCGGGAAAAGCGCCAGCTTCTCCACGGAGACCCAGACGGTGCGCACCCTCCGGTCCTGGAAGCAGGCCGCCGCCAACTTCTCACAGAGTGTTTCCAGCAGGGCGACGTGGCCGTCGGCGCAGATGGCCCGGACCCGCGAAACCAGCCGGTCGTAGTCGAGGGTGCTCTCGAGTCGATCCTCGATCGGTTCCCGGGTCGCGGTCAGGCTCAGCGCCAGGTCCACCCGGACCGGCTGAGGATGCTGGAGCTCGGACGGGTGCACGCCCACCAGCGCCTTGGTTCGCAGCTCGCGCAACCGAATGGTCCATTGTGCTGGAGACGCCGTCGATGACATTGGAGCGGGCCTAGCAGGTGGCACCATCCCGCGACAAGTGTGTTTGAGGTATGTCCTCCTTGGAGCAACGCCTGAGCTCATTCATGGAAATCTTTCGCGAGTTCACCTTCGAAGCCGCCCACCGCCTTCCGCATGTTCCCGAGGGGCACAAGTGTCAGCGGCTGCATGGTCACTCCTACCGGGTGGCCATTCACGTCGAGGGGCCCGTGGGAGAGCTAACCGGCTGGGTAGTGGATTTTGGGGAGCTCAAGGAGGCGTTCGAGCCGCTGCGGCGCCAGCTGGATCACTACTACCTGAACGAGATAGCCGGGCTGGAGAACCCTACCAGCGAGAATCTTGCACGCTGGATCTGGGAGCGGCTCTCGCCTGGCCTTCCCCTGTTGAGTCAGGTCACAATCCGGGAGACCTGCACCACTGGCTGTGCGTACCGCGGCCAGCGAGGCCCGGGGTGAGCGGAATTACTCTGTTTCGCCGCGAGATTGACGAGCAGCCGCGGATTCTGGAGAAGCTCCTCCAGGGAGGGAGGGAGACCGCCGAGGCCGTGGCTCGGGCGGTGGCATCTTTCGCGCCCAATCTGGTGCTGATCGCGGCGCGCGGAAGCTCCGACAATGCCGCCCGGTACGCCCAGTACCTATTCGGCAACCGGCACCGGCTGCCGGTCGCGCTGGCCACGCCGTCGCTGTTCGGGGCCTATTGCACGCCGCCCCGCATCGACTCCGCCTGGGTGGTGGGCGTCAGCCAATCGGGCCAATCTCCGGACGTGGTGGAGGTGGTCCGCGAAGGCCATCGCCAGGGCGCGCTCACCCTT
>JBGTHI010000341.1:0-1554 GCA_041746295.1 Myxococcaceae bacterium | reverse complement strand
GACGTCCGACACGGCCCGGCCGATGGCTGGGTGGGCGCCCATGTTGGCCGCGTCGGCGAAGCGCGCTACCTGGCGCAGCGTCGTTTTCTCACCGCCTCCGGCCAGCAGGAACGGAACGTACGGCTCCTGCACCGGCGGCAGGAAGTGGCCCCAGGGTCCCGGAGTCGCGGCGGAGAAACGCTCGCCTCGAAATGAGAATGGCTCCCCGGACCACAGGCCGCGCAGGATGGCGAACGTCTCCTCGAGCGCCTCCTGACGGACCGGAGTCGGTGGAAAGGGGATCCCCATCACGGCGAATTCCTCTTCATGCCTCCCGATGCCCAGCCCCAGCACCAGCCGCCCGCCCGAGGCGCGGTCAACGTCGGCGGCCTGCCGGGCCAGCAGGTAGGGGGATCGGTAGTAGATGCAATCGACCATGGTGCCGAGGCGGATGCGCTCGGTGGAGACGGCCAGCGCGGCGAGCGCCGTCCAGCAGTCGGCATTGGCGGCGGGGTGGTCGTAGCTCCAGTAGGAATCGATGCCCATCGCTTCCATGCGCTGCACCAGGCGGATGAACCCCTGCCAATCGGACGGGTGGGGGAAAATGCTGACCCCGAACCCGATCTGGTCCTGCCACCGCGCCACCCAGGGGTGAATGCCTCGCGGCGGCGGGTGCAGGGCGGATTCCACTGCGTCGGCCATGTTCCTGACGGCTCCTCACAATCGCAACGCGTCCAAGCGCGAGGATCATAGCAGCGGCCCGCGACTGGTTTGGCGGCGGTTTGGCGGCGGAACCCAGAAAGCACCCGGGAGACGTATGGCGACGTGCCGCGCCGGGAAGAATGCCAAGAATGCCAAGAATGCCAACTCTGGCAGGGGGGCGGCTGGCCCACTTCCGTGGTCGCGGCGTCGGCTCCCGCGCCGACCCGGCTTCGTTCAGCCAGATTCCGTATCAACCGGCGAAAAGCCGGTCCAGGTCGATATCGACGCCGGGCAGCGCCGATAAGGAGACGATGCCTTCGCGGTACAGGGATTCCCGGTATGAACCGTCCGTCTGGCGCACCCAGCTCGTCAACGTTCGCTCGTACGGGTGGATATGCCAGATCTCGAAATCGCCGCGCTGCTGATACACGGGGATCTTGGTATCGACGTCATAATCACCGGTCGATGGAGACCACACTTCGACGACCAAAGGCAAGGGATCGGAATAGATCGCCAGCACGGGGCGGTCCCTGATTTGCTCGCTGTACGCGGTGGGCACGACCATCAGATCGGGCATGAAGACCGTTGCCGTGGGCCGCCGCACGCGGAGCTCGACAACGACCGAATACGCGTTCCAATCCAATTGTGAGAGGAGGAAATGTCCCAGGCGCACGGGAATTTGCCCATGTTGGAAGCTCATTCCTGGCTTCTCCACCAACACCCCATCGTGCAGCTCCCAAGCGCCCTCGACCCCTGACATCACGAACTGTTCGTAGTCTCGTTCGCTCATGCGCTGCGCAACGGCCATTCGCTCCTCCTGACACGACGCGCTGGAGTTCGCCGCTGCCTTGCAGTCTAGCGCGCCGCCCTCTC
>JBGTHI010000340.1:0-8097 GCA_041746295.1 Myxococcaceae bacterium | reverse complement strand
CTTCGAAACAGGGCGTCAAGCCTTGCCCCGTACGCCCGCGGTACTGTCGCGCCTGTTTCGGCTACTTGGCGGAGGCGAACCAGAAGCCCACCGGCACGCCGCCTCGTCCGGTGATCCGGATCCCTTCGACCCGGGCCTTCACGCCGCGGATTTTCCCTCCGCCCTTCTTGGGCAGCGCCCACAGGCCTTGAGGGGAGACGATCGCCTCGACTCGGAGCTCCCGGCTGCCGAAGACCCGCTGGAAGCGACTCTCGCTCCAGTCGGAAGGCGTGTCGCCTTCGGCGAACAGCAGCGGCAGGACCGGGTTGCCCTGTGCATCGGTCCGTTTGGGTGCGCCCTGCGAGAGGGCATAGCCGCCGGCGGAGAAGAAGGGTGTCACCGCGATGGTGTGACGGGAGGCGGCCGCGTCGAAGTTGCCCGGCCCGAGCATGGTGGCCAGCTCTTCCGAAACTTGGAGGTAGAACTGTTTGCCGCGGGCCGCTTTGCGGAACGCCTCGGCGCGCTGCTCGCAACCCCCGCCCGGGACGGGTTCAGTACATTCGCCGACGTACTGCTCCAGGAAAACGCGAAGCCCACCCATCGACTGAGCCCCTTTGCGCAACTGCTCGAAATGCGTGTTGTCGTCCTGCGCAAAGGCGGTGGGTGAGAGAAGGAGCAACGCGAGGAGGGCGGATCGCATGCTCTAAAGTTTGCCAGGCTAAAGGGGCAGCGGGAAAAATGAATCGTCCGCCGAGAGTTTGACTACATCGGCCTACCGGAGTTCCCTGTGGCCGTGAGCGACCGTCGGCAGAACCTGCGCTTCGACAAGATCTTCACCGTCTATCTGACGACGGCGGAGGGGATGAGCCGCGGCATCGCCCGGAACATCAGCGCGCGAGGTCTGTTCGTGGAGACGCGCGAGCCGGTGCCATTGGGTGGTCGGGTGCGGGTGACCTTCGCGGGCGAAGACGGCACCGAGATGACCTGCCTCTGCGAGGTCCGCTATCAGGTCGCGCTCTCCTACGGCACGAAGCAGGGCGAGGGAAACAGCCGCGGGATGGGGCTGCGGATCGTCGCCTACGACATGAAGGACGACCGGCCGCTGATCGCCCTGGACCGCGAGCGGGTGTTGCACTGAAGAGAAGCTTCGAGCGCGCCGGGTCTCCAACGTCGCTCCCTGCTGCCTACAGAATGTCGGGGTCTCCTTGTCAGATAAATGTAGTCAGTGGTAGGTCCTACCCGTTCGTAACTGCTACCTAGCAGAAATGAAAAGGACGGTAGGAATATGAAGCTGTACGCGATTGTGGCAATGGCCGTAGCTCTAGGTGCCTGTGGACCGGGTGGCGAGATCGATTCGCCCGACCTTGGGTCGGAGGGGTTTGGGTCGGCGGGGGTCGAGTCGAAGGAGCAGGGGCTCTCCTCTTGCCCGGCTTACGGCACGTTTAAGTACGAGGGCTCCTACCCGGAACACACCCCATGCAAGTATCACCTGCCACCCGTTGCCGGAGGGGCAACTCGTTCGGCGTACCTCCGGGGTTGGGGTCACATCACATTGAAGTACTACTTCAGCGATCGTTGCGGGTCCTTCGCCCGGATCGAGAATGCGCCCACGGGTAGATGCACCGTGTATCTAGGCCGCTCCGCCGACCGCGGACGGACCTGGGCCCTGGTCTCAGAGCCTGTGGACCCAGGCATTGACTTTGCCTACACGAAAGTAGCCAACAACCTTGATGGCAGGCTCTCTGCCGCTGCTCTGATCTGCGACTCCAACGTCCTCGCGTGGACGAACTGGTATTAGCGGAGGCCACTCGGCCGTCGCGAGGAGGTCCAGAAGCAAGGGGGGACGCCGGTTTCCCGTGAACGGAAACCGAAGGAGCCCCCTTCTCACGGGGCCCTGTCGCTTTCGTTCGAGCTCATCGTCTCGCTCGCTTGTGAGCGGCTACTGGGAGAAGCCCTCGAGCAGGTAGTGGGCTTCGATCCGCTTTAGCGCCAATACCATCGCCGCGCAGCGCGTATCCACCTCGCGTCCCAGCACCAGCTTGCGGCTGTCGTGCAGCTCGGTGCGCTGCGGGAAGTTGCGGGCGATGTCCCGGATGATCCGGTAATTCCGCTTCATCGCCGTCTCCAACATCCGCTGCACCTCGGTCTCCGACCAGTGCTCCATACGGCGGTTCTGAATCCATTCGTAGTAGCTGACGGTGACGCCGCCGGCGTTGGCGATGATGTCCGGGATCAGATCGATCCGCCGCCGCCATAACATCTGATCCGCCTCCGGTGTGGTCGGACCATTGGCCCCCTCGGCCACCAGGGAGACTTTGAGCCTCGCCGCCACCTCGGCCGTGATCTCACCGCCCAACGCCGCTGGGATCAGCATATCGGCCGGGATCTCCCAGAAGTCCTCCTTGGAGATCGACTGCGCGCTGGGGAACCCAAGCACAGAACGTTTGAGGTTCTTAGGATTGTCATGGACGTAGGAGATCAGCGCGGTCACGTCCAGGCCGTTCGGGTTGTAGATCGAACCGTCGGAGTCGTTCACCGCCAGAAGCCGCGCGCCCATCGAAGAGAGGATCTCCGCTGCGCTGGAGCCGACATTTCCGAAGCCCTGGAGGATGAAGCTCTTTCCCAACAGCCGCTCTTTCTTCTCGGCGTAGTAGTCCTCCACGCAGAAGATGAGCCCCTGCCCGGTGGCCTTAGTGCGTCCCTCCGAGCCACCGATTCGCACGTCCTTGCCGGTGACCACACCCCGGACCAGGTGCCGCTCGCGCTCTCCGTCGCCGTACTGGCGCATCATCAGCGCCATCGTCTCTCCGTTGGTCCCTACGTCCGGCGCGGGAATGTCGGTGTTGGGACCGATCAGGTTTTTCAGTTTGTACATGAAGCGGAGGGTGATCGCCTGCAGCTCCTCCTTGCCGTACTCTCGCGGGTCGAGCTGGATGCCGCCCTTGGCGCCTCCAAACGGGACCTCCACGATCGAGGTCTTCCAGGTCATCTCCGCGGCGAGCGCCTTGAAGAGATCGAGCGACACCTCGCGGTGGTACCGAATGCCGCCCTTGTACGGGCCTCGCGCCTGGTTGTGCTGAACGCGGTACGCCTTGAACTGCGCCGATTCGCCCGGGACCAGCTGGTAGACACCTCCCTCCGGGAGGCGCAGGTGGCCGCGGCGAATCGACACGTCGGCGCCGAGTAGGGCGCGGCCGTTCAAGAGGATCTTCCCGTCCGGGAGCAGCTCCAATCCCTCGGGATGCCGGACCTGGGTGGCGGGCAGATCGGCGAACTCCTGCGCCGACGCGGCCGGCACCGGGACCAGCCGGTCCTTCATCTTCACCGTAACGTAGAAGATGTGCTCGTAGTCCGGCTCCTCTAGCTCCAGGCGCACCCGGCGGTCCAGGCCGATCACATCGGCGGTCCGCTCGAAGATCTCCATCGCCTCGGTGTAGAGCGTCTTCTTGGCGGCGGGAGGAGGGGCACGCATGAAGTTGTCTTCTGGAGCCATCCCGAGAGGAGATCCCAACTCGGGCACAAATTCAATTTCGCTTTGCTTGGCCGCCTCCTGGGGGCTGTGGTACGAGCCGCAGCGGTAACGCAGCTCCCGCGTCGAGACGATATCTCGCAGTCAAAGAGCACGTTCACCTCGCACCTGATCGCTTTGCTTTGCCGCTTGCGCGGTCTGTGCTAGGAGCGGTCGCTTCGTGGTTCTCGGCAGTGGCCGACATAGCTCAGTTGGTAGAGCAACTGATTCGTAATCAGTAGGTCTCCGGTTCAAATCCGGATGTCGGCTCTTCAAGCCCTTCGCGCATACGCCACGAAGGGCTTTTTGTCAGCCACCGTGTCCGTAACGCGGGATCGAGCGGTTCAAGATCTCCTCGACCCGAATCTCCGAGGTGATCAGGTCCCGCTCCAGGGCATCGGCGCGCGCGTCGGCTTCTGCCACGCTCAGCGCCTTCTGTAGCTGCATCTGCTGCTTGATCCGCTGCAGGCCCGCCTCACCGATGTCGGCGAACGCCCGCACCACCTCCGGATCGAACTGGGTGCCGGCACAGCGAACGATCTCGCTCACCGCATTGCCGAAGCTGGTGCCATTGCGGTACGGCCGGTCGGAGGTCATCGCGTCTACGGTGTCGGCCACCGCGAAGATCCGAGCGCCGATAGGGATCTCGTCTCCTTGCAGCTGGCGGGGATAGCCGCCGCCGTCGTATCGCTCCTGGTGTGACAGGACGATTCCCGCGGGTGTGAAGAGGAAGGGGATCGCCTGAATCATCTGGTGGCCGATCTCGGGATGCTTTCGCATCTCCACCCATTCGTCCGGGTTCAGCTTGCCCGGCTTGAGCAGCACTGCATCCGGAACGCCGATCTTTCCGATGTCGTGGAGCAGGGCGCCGCGGCCGACCTCCTCCAACTCCTGGCCCCGGATCCCGAGCCGCTCGCCAATCGCGGTGGTGTAACTCACTACACGCAGGGAGTGATCTGAGGTCTCGTGCTCCCGGGCGTCGAGCGCCGCCACCAGGGCGAGCAGGGTGTTCTGATAGGTGCTGGCGATGTCCTTCAGGGCGTTGCGCAGCTCGGCGGTGCGGTCCTTGACCTTGCGCTCCAGCTTCTTCTGGTAGCGCTGCCGCGCGATCTCGATCCGGCGCTTGGCGAGCGCCCGCTCGATTGCCCGGATCAGGGTGGTGACCTTGGGTGGCTTGAGCAGGTAGTCCACCGCGCCCCGCCGCAGACACTCCACCGCCGCTTCGGTGTCGCCGTAGCCGGTGAGCATGATCACCGCGGTGTCGGGGTAGAGATCGCGGAGATTGTCCAGCAACCAGAGGCCGTCGCGGCCCGGCATCTTCATGTCGCTGATCACCAGCGGCGTCTCTTCCATCGCGGCCAGGTCCAACGCCATCTCGGCGCCGTGGGCCACCGCGCAGTGGTAGCCCTCCTCGCAGAGGATGACGGAGATGACGTCCCGGACGGCGTCGTCATCGTCCACGATCAGGATGCGAGGGGGGGCCTGAATGTCCACGGCCCGCCATTGTAGGGGCAAAGCCCCGACTTTCGCCACCCGGCGACCTGCATCTATCGGCCACGGCCGGGAGACTCCCGCGTGGGCGCAGGTTGGTCTTGATCGGCGCGGACGCGAAGGTTATCCCCCCGCCATCTCTCATTGTGGCATCCGGAGGAGTACGTGGCTGAGACGCAGGCTCTTTTCGACGTGGTGATTATCGGTTCAGGGCCCGCCGGGTATGTCGCGGCGATTCGCGCCGCGCAGCTCGGGTTGAAGACGGCGATCGTCGAGCGCGACAAGCGGCTGGGCGGGACCTGCCTCCACCGCGGCTGCATCCCGACCAAGTCGCTCCTTTGGACCGCCGAGCTCTACAGCCACATCTTGGAGGCGGCGGAGTTCGGGATCGATCTCAAGAACCCGACCGTCAACTGGGAACAGGCTCAGAAGCACAAGGACAAGGTGGTCACCAAGGGTGCCAACGGCATCGAATATCTAATGAGGAAGAATAAGATCACAGTGGTCAAGGGCCAGGGCAGAATCGAAGGCAAGGGCAAGGTGGAGGTCACGCCTGAGGGGTCGCCTGAGCTCTCTGGCGCAGGCGGGAAGCAGACGCTGGAGACCAAGAACATCGTGATTGCCACCGGCTCAGTGGTGAAGTCGCTGCCCAACGTGACCATCGATCACAAGCGGGTGATGAGCTCCGATTCGATCCTCTCGATCAGCAAGATTCCCAAGAGCATCATCGTGTTGGGCGCGGGTGCGGTCGGGGTGGAGTTCGCGTCGGTCTTCAACCATCTTGGGGCCGAAGCGACCATTGTGGAGTACATGCCCAACCTCCTGCCGATCGAAGACATCGACGCCTCCAAGGAGATCGAGAAGCAGTACAAGAAGCGGAAGATCAACCTGGTTCTGGGCGCCAAGCTGGAGAAGGTGGAGATCAGCGACAAGGGCGTGAAGGCGCACGTCCAAGTGGGCGGCGAGACCAAGATCCTGGAGGCGGAGATCCTGCTGTCGGCAGTAGGCCGCGCCCCGGTCACCGAGGACATCGGACTGGAGAAGACCAACATCAAGACGGATCGCGGGTTCATCAAGACCAACGAGCTCATGCAGACGACCGAGCCGGGCGTCTACGCGATCGGCGATGTGGTACCCACACCTATGCTGGCTCACGTGGGCTCGGCGGAGGGGGTGCTGGCGGTGGAGCACATCGCCGGGAAGAACCCCCAGCCGATCAACTATGATCTGACGCCGTCGGCCACCTACTGCTACCCGGAGGTCGCCTCGGTCGGCCTCTCCGAGAAAAAGGCCAAGGAACGCGGCTATGACGTCAAGACCGGCATTTTCCCGTTCTCGGCGATCACCAAAGCCAGCATCTCGGAAGAGGGGATGGGCATGGTGAAGGTGGTCTCGGACAAGAAGTACGACGAAGTGCTGGGGATCCACTTGGTGGGGCCGCACGCCACCGAGCTACTGGCCGAGGCCTGCATCGCCCTCAAGCTGGAGACCACCACCGAGGAGATCGCCCGCACCATGCACGCTCACCCCACGCTCTCCGAGATCATCAAGGAAGGCGCGGAGGCGGCGCTGGGCCACCCGATTCACATCTAGGGAGGGCGTTCGATCCAGGGCGTTCCGCGAATGCGGACTACGTACCCGGGGGAAGCTGGCGTCGGTTGCCGATGCCGGTGCGGTGGATGAGGTCGGTCCAGAGGCGCTGTGCCTCCGGCCCGATTCTGTGCGTCGGATTGATATGGCCCCCCAAGGTCGCCGTCAGATCCCGCAGTTGCCTCAGACCCGCGATGGTGCTCTCCTCGTGGAGAGCATTCGCCAGCTTGGTGATCGGGTGTAGGGCGGTCGCTCGGTTTGCTGCATCCGCTCCATAGTGCCCCTTGACGGCATTCGTCGCCTCATTCAGCAAGGCTTTGATCCGCTCGTGGTCGAGGTCGAGGGCAGGCAGCGCACGCAGCGAGGGGTTTGTGGGGAAGCAGAGATAGTGCCGCGTGACCTCCTGAAGGTCCGGGGGCAGACCCGAGGTTGCGATCTGGCCAATCAACGCACTGACATCACTGGGACTGAATCTGCCGGAGGACGCTTGCGAGAGGACATCCGCCACCTCTCTCGGATGGGTCCAGGGCAGCCCCTGCTCGACCGGGAAATCGGACATGATGGGTCCTATCGGCGCGGCCGCGGGCCCGGGACCCGAATCGGCGGGAGTCGACTCCGCTGCGAGGACCTCCACGTCGGTCACTTCGGTACCTGCGGTCGCGCTGGGCTCTGCGGGCCGAGGCTTCATCACCGGAGGAGTGGGCTTCGCTGGCGGAACGGGGGTCTCCCAGAAAGCGTCCTTCAAGCCCTGGCGGCTGAGAACGCTGGAGTAGGGACGCCCAGCGCGCTTGGCTGTCACCAACTCCTGTCCGATTGTGCCGCCTACGTAGCCAACCACGAATCCCGCCGCCGCGCCGGAAGAGGTCTTAAGCAGGATTCGCCATATGGCTCGGAAATCCAACCCGGAGTCGGGTCCGGCCGCGGATCGTTCGGTCTTCCTGGCCCGCAAGAAGGCCCAAGCACCCGCGCCCACGGCACCCGCGAGGCCGACACCAAGACCCACGTTGTTCTGCTTGAATCCCATGATCGCGCCCTAAACCTCGCCGCTAGAGCTTTTCTCCCCACACGCTCCAGGAGTTGCGTACGGGGCCCCGTCTCGCTACTTGCCTCCGCCCACAAAGCTTCATCTGCCGCCGTCGCTTGAGCGGGCCGGTGATACCGCCTCCATGGACAGTCTTCGACCGTCCCGGTCCCTTGCTCCGGGTATCCCATTGATCGCCGGAGGCGCGAGCGTTAGACAGCCCCGCATGGCGACGTCCGACAGGTTCGCTCAACCCCAGAAGACCGAGATCTCCCGAAAGCCCGAGTGGCTCAAGGTCCGGCTGCCGCATGGCGAGGCCTACGAGCGGGTGAAGGGGATCGTCCGGCGGACCAAGCTGGCCACGGTCTGTGAAGAGGCGCTCTGCCCCAACATCGCCGAGTGCTGGGGCGGCGGGACCGCCACGGTGATGTTGATGGGAGAGGTCTGCACCCGCGCCTGCCGCTTCTGCCACGTGAAGGTGGGGGTGCCCCCGCCTCTGGATCCGCAT
>JBGTHI010000339.1:0-17071 GCA_041746295.1 Myxococcaceae bacterium | reverse complement strand
CTAGCCTCGACTCGCATCTTGCTTGTGTTCCTGATATGTTCCTAGTAGGAAGGGTTTTGTGAGTCTAGGAAGAATCCTACACTCTGAGAGAAGCACGAAGGACCGATCCATGGAGAATGTCAGGGAAGAGCTCGATCGGCTGATCCAGAAGCACAGATATGGCTATGCCTCGATCTCGAGGCTGTTGGGGCGCAATGCCAGCTACATCCAGCAGTTCATCAAACGAGGCTCGCCCCGCAAGCTCGAGGATGAAGACCGCAAGAAACTGGCGAGCTTTTTCGGCGTCGATGAGCAGGTTTTTGGCGGCCCAGCCAACGTCGTGTGGGACGGCCTTGTTGAGATCCCCGTGCTTGATGTCGAGGCATCCGCGGGTTTCGGCGCCGTGGCGGGGAGCGAAACTGCACAAACACGGTTCGGGTTCGATGAGCGCTGGCTACGAAGTCTGACATCGGCAAAGAGTGCCAGCCTTTCGATCGTGCGCGTGATGGGCGACTCAATGGAGCCCACGCTCAGCGACGGTGATGAAGTACTCGTCGATGCGTCCGATCACGCCTCGCGGCTTCGCGATGGGATCTACGTCCTGCGCGCCGATGATGCCCTCGTGGTGAAACGCGTTGCCATCAAGCCGGGCGGCAAGCAGATCACCATCGCCAGCGACAATCCCGCCTACCCAACGTGGAGCGACATGAACCGCTCAGAAGTGCACGTGGTGGGGCGGGTGATTTGGTTCGGGAGAGCCCTCTAGTCGACCGGAATTGGGCCTATTGTGTTGAAAAACTCCGACAGCCGCTTTGGCGAGAAACTTTCAAACGCCAGGCCACATGCCGCCGAAATTATGATTCAAGGGCACCGCTCTCTGCGAATCAATATTGCCGAGAATCGGCGCGCGGGTAACGGGCGAGGAGTTTTTCAACACAATAGGGCCGTGAGCAGACAGTCAGGTTTGTGAACGGTGACCGCGGCATCCGGACGGCAGCGGCTTTCGTGAGCCTTTTCTTCGACTGTGGCTAAGCTCACCCGATTTGATTAAGCCGGTAGTGATGCTTCATCTTCCCGGTACCCTCTTCCGCCTTGCGCTCTCGCACGAGTTCTTGGCAGGCTTGCGCAACGGCCCAAGGTATTTCATCTAGATCCAGCGCGATCTGGAAAGGAGCTTGGAAATCGTCAGCGCGCAGACGCTGAAGAACTGCGTCCAGGTCGGCTGAAGATTGGTTTTCGCCATCGTTGAACCCGCTCCAGTAAATCAGGTCATTCCACAGCACGAAGTGTGCCTCGCATCCGTCGTCCCTCCATACAGAGGGATAGACCGTGATCCGCTGGGCTCGCTTGTAGAGCTTCCATGCCTTCCCAGCCCTTTGGTCAAGATTAACAGGAACGACGTCCCCACAGCCGTCGGGGCAGGCGAAAACAAGAAGGCGGGGAACGCCGCGCTCAACGAGCGCGAAATCACCCGGCTGCTCAAGCAGCGCCAATGCCTCGGAATGCCGCTCAACTGTGCCGCGGTTCCTGGCTCTTCGTACCCTCACGATGCTCTGATCTCTTTCACAAGGTCGACACAAGCGCATCGGCACAACAGTAGGCGGTCCCAGACCACTTCGTCCGGCGCCTTGCTTCGTAGAGTAGCCCGGCAATGATCGCGATCTTATATTCAGCCGCCGGGTCGTACTGTTGTTCGCTCGCCTCCATCAGCATGCGACGCCGCAACGCCTCAATCGCCGCTAGACGCGCTTGGGCCCCCCGGCCCTGCACAGTATGTGGAAGAGAAATGGAGAAGAGGTCTTTAGCATAATACGCCTCAAGAATCTCGTCTTCGATCGGCTGCTCCTGGTTCAGTTCCTCGTCAAAAGCGAGACCGACATCCATACGAGCAATGTCCTGCGACAGGGGTTTGACCACCGCTCGCGTGAAATCGATCAAAATGACCTCTCCGCCACCCTCGGCTACGAACACGTTCCTGAAATTTAGGTCGTCATGCGCGCGGCAGACCGGCACTTCTCGCCGCGGTATCGCTTTCATCGCGTCGAAGAGCTCGCCAGGAGGGCGAACCGCGCCGGATGGGAGCTTCCGATACAAGGCGGTAAGACTAGGCTGGTATTTGTGCCGCATGTAATTGGGCAGGAACTGATCTAGCAGCTCTAGGCTCTTTTTTTGAGGACTGGCCCGCCAGCGATGTAGCGGCCCATCAAATATATGGCCAATAATCTTTTCCGGATTGGCGCAGTCGGGCTTGATGAGAAGTTCATCAAGCCGATGAGCGCGCTCGACAAACCGTGACACCGAAAGACGCTTGCTATACCCCGCAACGCTCCGGTCAATGCACAACGGCGCGCAGCCTCGGAACGGCACGCGATCGGCGACGACATCGCGATAGGTCCGGACCTGCAGGTCGATAGATTTACGCGGTCCGCACTTAACGACGAAGGGCGAGCGTAGCTCGGCATCCGTCGACTTGGCGTCCACCCGCCAGATCCCGTCGGTGACGGACCGCCCACCCTGAAGCTCTTCGAGCGCGATAGATTGGAATCCGCTGAACGCGCGCCGGAGGAGGACTTCCACATCCGGTTCGAGCGCCCCCGAATAGTCGATCTCGAGGTTCTGATCGGGCGCCGGCCCTGGCCGAAGGCGCAAACATCGTTGCGCGAGCTTCTCCGGATCGTTCAGGATGACAGGAATCTTGCCGAGCCTAGGGGAGGCACCGAGCACCTGCTTTGCCGGATGCATCTGTCTGGCATCTACCGCGACGATGCAGGAGATGCCGGCGTTCAGCGCGAACTCAAGGTAGCGTCTGCCAAACCCGACCAACGCAGCGCGGTCGCCATCGACTGCCATGTCGCCGGCTACAAAAACGATGGCGCGGGTATCGCGAGGAAGATCGCCTCGACGAAGGGGCTCGACAGTTAGTTCCCGGTGCAAGAAGGGATCGCGCGCCACAGACCCGCTGATCAACACTCGTGTGAGCTCGGGCGCGAACATGTCAGGATTGCCACATCAAGGGCCAGCTGTCAGCCCGTAGGTAGGCATTGCCGGTACCGCAAACCACGCAGCCGGGGCGCGAAGCGCCTGCGACGGCGCGGACCGTTCCTTCAAGAGGACGACCGATAAGATGCCGAGTGCCTGACGGGAGGCCGGTCACTGCAGCGAGAAACATGGTGACGGCCGACGAGGTCGCCGCCCCGTTGATCGAGACCACCGCCGGCTGCGGTTCATGGACGCCGACGATATAGGGGTCCTGCGCGCGGGCCTGGCTCGTCAGGAGGTCTCGGCGGACTGCCTCAGGCGACAGAAGTGGATGGCAGACTAGGCAGGGAAGCCCGGGTCCGATCATCTGAACTCGCGAAATTGCCGAGGTGACGTCACCCTCCGCGGCATCTATCCGCACGCCGATGTCGAACACCGGCACGCCATACTGATACGCGATCTGGTTGATGACGGCCCGGCTGCCATGCGAGTCCGTGCAGCAGAAGACGGCATCGCAATCGAGAAGCGTCCGGCCGACCGATTCCAGAATTACCGAGTGCGGCAGGAGATTCAGTTCAATACCGTGCTGTGCACGACGCGCCGCTTTGCCAAGGACCTCGACCTTGGACCGTCCAACATCGGCGGCCCCTGCGCCCACCAGCCGGTTCAGATTGGTGTCCTCGACCGTTTCGTCGTCAATGAGGGTAAGCTTCCCGACACCAAGCCGCGCCAAGTCCTCGACGGCGAACGAGCCGGTCCCGCCGACTCCGACCACCCCGACATGGAGCGCCTGGAGAACCTTTTGCCCCTCCGCTCCGAATGCTCGGACATTGCGGTCGAACATTGCATCGATAGCCGCACTGGACCCCTGACCATAGAGGTGAATGTCCGCGCCAATCTCAAGTAGCCGGCCGACGGTCGCCGTTGCCCGACCTTCGACATCCAATAGGCGGGCAGCAAAACCCTTCTGACCGAAGACCAGCGACCCGTGTGGCCCGTCGGGCGCGCGGGCATAAAGGGTCGGCGCCATCGTCCGCTCGCCCCGCGCATCCACGTTCGAGAAATCCGGCCAGTCCTCAGAGGGATGGGTATGAACAAGGAACAGGCTCGCTTTTTCGTTGCGCGCAACCTTCAGGACACGCGCGACGAACGACGGACTGAGGATAGCGGAAGTTGACGAACGCTCGAGATAGTCAACATCGCCAGCTACCTCAGTCTGGATGACCACAAACCTAATACCACCGTTACCGCGCCCGGAGCGTGCGATGAACGCGCCCGCACTTTCCAGCGGCGCGCCGGCCAGCAATGCGCCCCGAAATTGCCGCAAGTCGTCGCCAGCGAAGACGAGCCGGTTCATCGCGGTTCCGCGAAGCGGCGCCGGATTATTTTGAGATAGGTCTCCATGTCAGACTTATTGGCATCCCAGTTCGACGGATGCCATGAAAACCAAAGCCAGCCGGGCGCGATGTTGGGGCCAGGGTTCTGGCCAGTGTTCTGCGGCACGCCGCCATGGGCTAGTGCGAGCCCCGGTTCAGCCCAGAAACAATCCGGCTGTGCAATCGGATAGGCTGCGGGCGCGACGAACGCCACTGTCACACGGTCGCGGTTCCAGCCGGGCGGAATCTGCAGGTCGGAAACCGTGATCGTGTGGCTTTGGTCATCGTTGGCGGCCAGGGTCGCGCCTGGCCGCTTCTCGAGCAAAGCCTCGAAGTGGCGCTGAACGATCATGCGCAGCCGAACGTTGCGGGCGGGACGGTGTAGAACTGGAGACCGCTCTTGATCTCGATGCCCTCGGCATCCCCGATGAGGCGGTCGGGATCATTCCCCTTTCCCTCAAGGAAAATCTGGTACTGCGGATCGGCGCCTGCGACCTCCTTCAGCCCCGAGCCCGTCATGCTGCTCTTTTCCACGTGATACTGCTTGCCATCGATGTGGATCGAGAACTTGTCCTTGTCTGGCTTCACCATTTGTCTTTCCTTCAATCCGGGCAAGCCGCCTTTGAGACGTCTCACACCATTAGGTTACACGCTCCGGCGCGCCCACCGGATTCTCAAACATCACTTCCTGCGCTTGCGGTTCGGCACCTGCGACAGCAACGATGCAGTGGCAATCTTCGCCGCCGCGCTCATCTTCGGATTGCGAAGAACCTTCCCCGCTTGCGATGCCGTGCGCTTGCCAGTGACTTCTGAATTCCGTCTGCTGGTCATGCCTTGCATTCCTTCACCTGTTGACCGCCATCCCGAGTCGTCGTAGAAAACACTACGAAAACGTAGGTACTTAGAGCAAAGCGCAACACCGTCGACGAGGTGCAGTCTTCCTACTATATCGTAGGCATAGTCATTCGCAATCCGTAGGTCAAGGATGCCAGGGAAAGAAGACGATTTTGGCGGCCGGCTCATAGCGGCACGCACCATGCGCGAACTCAGTCAAGCGGAACTGGCTCAGAGGGCTGGACTCCAGCCTGCGGCGATCGGCCATTTCGAACGTAACCGCCGCAAGCCTTCATTCGCCAATGTGCGGGCGCTGGCGAAGGCTCTCAACGTGAGTTCCGATTACTTGTTAGGGCGTTCGCCCGAGATGAAGGGTGCGACTACTGCCTTCCGAGGCGAAGAGCGCCTTTCTGATGCCGATCGTGATCACATCCAGATGATGATTGACCTTATGGCCCAACGGCGGGCCAAGGGCCAAGAGTGAGCAAGTTTCGCCTCGAGTGGGCGCGCCGGTGTGGTGAGCGCAAGGCTAGGGAACACGGTTTCAAGACCTTTCCGATCGATCCGTTTCGCATTGCGCAAGACGAAGATATTCACGTTGAGGCCAAACCTGTCGAGCTACGGGGGGTGAGCGGCGGTATAATCTTCGCCGACGTTGGCACGGGCATTTTCTATGCGACGGACATAGGAAGCAAGGGGTTTCAGCGGTTCACCGTGGCTCATGAACTGGGACATTATTTTCTGGAAGGCCACCCCGAGGAAATCCAGAAGACGGGTCCCATGCACGTTTCGCGGGCTGGTTTCACCCAGGGCGACAGCTCTATCGAGATCGAGGCCGATCATTTCGCGTCAGGTCTACTCATGCCGACAAGCTTGGTCAGACAGACATTGGATCACGCTCAAGTTGGCTTAGTCGGGATAGAGAGGTTGGCGACCGAGGCGGAGTGCTCACTGACCGCGTCAGCTATTCGGTCGGCAGAATGCAGCCCGTATCCGGTGGCGGTTGTTGTGAGTCGAGGAGATCGCATAAGCTACGGCTTCCTCTCCGATGGCTTCAAGCAACTCAAGCCGCGTGCATTTCCTCGAAAGGGCGATCCGCTTCCTGATACCGCCACGCGTGAGTTCAATTCGGACGATTCAAACGTCGAGCTGCGGCGGCGTCGAACTTCTGAGACTACCCTAGCCGAGTGGTTCGATGGCTCTCCTAGCGTCCGCCTGGACGAGGAAGTGGTCGGACTGGGGAAATATGGATTTACGCTCTCCGTGTTCTCAAGCGAAGAACTGCCATTGGATCCGGAGGAAGAGGTAGACGAAGAGGCGGCCCTAATCGAGAGTTACACGCCAAAGTTTGCTTACGGCCGTTGATCGTATGTCGAGGAGCAGGAGCTCGACAACTCATGGTGAACTCATCACATTTCGCTGCTGTTCCAGTGATTTACAGGCCAAGAGCAGTGAGGAATGCGGGGGACGGCTTCAAAGGGACCTGGGGGCGGGGCCCATTAATGGGCGGCCGCTTTGGGGGTGATCAGCTGCGCGCCCAGACGCTGCTAGTAGGGCGCAATCCGGATGTGCTGCTGTTGCGCTGAGAACACCCGGCCTGTCGAGGCGCTCGGGAATTCTTCCTCCGTGCGCTCGCCGCGAATGTAACACCAGCGGGTAACCCAAGCCACAGCCGGCTCGGAGATCCTCGAATTACGCGCTCGCACGCTCGCTCATGAACCACCGGCTCGCGGGAGCCCATAAAGGACCTGTGAGTTAGGGAACCATTATGGACCCGGTCTCCGAGGCCCAACGCAGCGCTCGTATGGCGCGGATCACCAACTGAGATACTAGGCCTGAGCTGGCGGCGCGAGAAGCTCTGCACGCCATAGGCAACCGTTTCCATAGGCGCGATCGGCCAGGGACACCGGATATCGCGCTGCCGAGCCGACGCCTCAAGATCCATGTCAATGGCTGCTTCTGGCATCAGCACGACGGCTGCAAGCCGGCTCGCAAGCGGGAATAGACCCGGCTATTGGCTACCAAAGCTGGCGCACAGCAAGGCTTGGGACGCAGAAATGGACTTAGCTCTGGTAGCCCAATGATGTGCAACCCAGATTGTGTTGAAATGTGAGACCAGAGACGCACAGCTACTAGATCGGCGGTTGGGGACGCTTCTGGCGGCGGGCGATGATCAAGCGTCGGCAAGCCCAAGCATCAAGAGTTCGTTCAGCGAGCTTCGAACACGGCCCGACGAACGCACTCCGTCGTCCTGAGCGATCGCTTCGGCGACGGCCAAACCGATCGCCAGCCGAGCGATACCTTCGTTCGCCTCCCCGCTCCCCCTCATGAAACCCTCCGAAAACGGATGGCTCATCGATAGCGTCGCCAAGAGGCGCCGAACGCCGTCGGTCTCATCGGTGAGCGAATGAACCTGGAGCCATTCGTCATCCGGGTCGCCGTGCGCGAGCGTGAGTTGAACTTCCCAGGTCTGCCCGCCGATTTCCATGCGAAGCTTGCGCCACTCGCTGCCTCGCTTCTCCCCGCTCTTGACCGAGGTAATCCTGGCATGCCCCCTCCCGACCGCCAAGCCTTTTAGCTTATGCCTATCACCCTCACTGTGCGTAGTCGGCTGATGCTCTAGTGTCGCAAGCTCGCCGGCACGCCAGTTCTGGGCTTGATCGAGAAGCGGCATGGCTTCTCGCGACAACAGCGTCTTCATCTGGAAGATCAGGTCTTCCTCGGCTTCGTCCCAACGAATGCCATCCTTGGTGTGACTGACCGCAAAGCCGTAAAGGCTGAGCTCGCCAAACAGGCGCTGATACGTGAAAGAGTTTGAAGCTCCGAAAAGCTCACGCGGCCGGTAGGTCTCGTCAGCGCTGCCTTCAATCACCCGGTCTCGGCGGAGCAACGCGAACCCTGCCCGTGTGGTGGAGCCGCGCGCGCGCAGCGCAGCCCAGCCTTCGACACGCCGGCCTCCATCTAGCTTGATATGGATCGGGACCTTCCACCTGCGCGGCTCGCTAGCGGGATCACGCCAATGCGGGGCGACGAGAACCTCGGGCTGCTCGAACGTCAGCGGCTCACCGTTGAGCGTGATAAGAACCTCGCCCTTGGCCAGGAACCGACGGTAAAGGCTGGCGAGATGGTCGCGAATCTTAGCGAGCGTCCGGTTCTTTGGAGCCTTGCGGATATCCGTGAGCACTATCTCGGTGAAGTGAACGTCACGGTCCGCGCGCCGAGTCCTTACCTCCAGCTCCTCGACCGTGTCCGCGACAATCGAGGCGATATCGAACGAGACTGTCCGCTCAACCGTCTCCCCGAGCGCCGACGTCCGCACGGTCCAGCGCGGCGCGAGCCAGGCTGATGCGCTCTTCATGCCCATGCCAAACTCCGAGAGGCCAGATGCGTCGGCAGGCATCTCGGCGGGGCGGAACGCCCGAGAGTAGGCCTCTCGGCCAATGCCCGCCGCGTTGTCACGGACGACAATGACGCCCCGTTCCACGTCAATATCGATGTCGATTGAGAGAACGAAGTGCTTGCCTTCGAGGCGCCTCAGCGCTGCGCGATTGGATAGATATGACTGCACCGAGTTGTCGAGGAACTCGGCAAGAGCATACCAGGGCTTGTAGTTAAGATGGGGCAGGACGGTGAGAAGGCTCACCCCTGGCCTAATGCTGACGCGGTCCAGATTGCTCTTCATGTCAGGCCTCCACCTCAGCCACTTGGGGCTCGACTGCTCCGATGAGCTGACGAGCCACCAGCTCCACAACTCGGGCATTCACCGCATTGCCGAGGGCCCTGGTCATGCCGGTGAATGTGCGCGGGAGGTGCTCGAGCTCGCCCATGTCCTGAAGCTGCGCGCATTCGCGAGGAGTCATGTAGCGCTTCTCCCAACCAATGATGGGAACCTGCGAAGTGCTTGAGGCCACCAGCGCAGGCGCGCTCCGGGGCGACTTAGCGCGGATGCCTGAGCCCCGCATCTGGATGACCGTGCTCCAGACATCGTCAACCCCGGCGTCGAAGTTCCATTCGAACTTCTGGTAGCTGTGCTCGAGCCCTTCAAGCTTGGGCAACCATCGATCTATCCAGCTTCTGTTTTCGCTATAAAGTTGACGGTTGAGCTCGAGGAAACTCTTCTTCCACCCTGGGAAAGTATGTGCTCCTCTGGCGTATGGGGGCAGGGCGCGCTCGAGCCGCTCGTCTTCAAGATCAGACAGGCTAGCCCCGAACGGTCCGAGGCGCTTCCGCGTGAGCGCGGGCGCGGCCATCGGGGCGGTGGTTAGATAAGGATAAGTTGCGCCGAACTCAGCCGCCCAAATCGGGAAATGCGGCTTGCGCGCAGACTTCGGATAGAGCTTCACGAATTCCGCCCAGACCTCGATCGCTTGCTCAATTTTCGTGGAGATTCGCGAGGCTGGCTCGCTCGCGTCGAGCACTGATCGAATCGATGTCGCCTGCTCGTCGACGACGGGCCAATCAAAGGAAGGAACTGACTCTCGCGCCGCGACAATGAAAAGCCGTTCCCGGATCTGCGGAATACCGAACTGATGAGGCGAGAGGACTGCCTTGCGCACGAGCGGATAGCCGGCATGACGCAGCTCCTGATCGAGCCATCGCCAGGTCCGCCCTCCATCATGACGTTCGAAGTTCGCCACATTCTCCAGAATGACAAAGCTAGGCTTCTTGCATCGGATCCATTCGACCACGACTTCAGCCAGATCACCATTGCGATCGCAATTACGCCCCGCTTGCGCGCCCGCCTTGGAGAAAGGCTGACATGGAAATCCAGCGCATAGCACGTCGAAGTCTGGGACAGATCGAGGTTCGATTGCGCGGATGTCACCGTGAGCACCAAGCTTGAAGTTGGCCTGGTAAAGCGCGCGAAGCTCGGGATCGAGTTCGGAAGCCAGGACGCATTGATGGCCGAGACGGTTCAGGGCGATATGGAAGCCGCCTAGGCCTGCGAATAGATCGACAAATCGAAGCTGCCGCATGGGATTTTTGTTCCCTTCTTGTTCCATATAGCGGCGCGGGCTCGCGGCGTCCAGAGCCATTGGCCGATCCTTGGCAGGGGCTCAATCGAAGAACCTAGTGAGTTGAGGAAAATGGGCGTTTGCTAACTAGTTGATGGCGGGTAACTCGTCGACAATAGGAACGGGGAACTACGGGGGTCCAAATGGACGATAGTGACTACGGCGAAATCGCGTTGTTTCTGAGCAGCCTTTCGCGGAAGGCGACGCTTCCGGCCAGCGTCACCGCGACCCCGCCAACGGAGTTCGGATCGGAGGACGTTCGCTTCGACGACAACAGCTGGCTTGCGCGGATCGCGGACACTCAGGGCTGGCTGTGGCTGGACGATGCGCTCAACCTCGAGGAGGGCGAGCAGGCGACAGCCGAGAAGCTGTTCGCGCAACTCGCGCCAGAAGCTGAGCTGGTGCAGTTTAAGAGCCACGACCGCGTGATCTGGCCAACAGAAGCGGGTGTCGAGACCTTGGAGGCGCGGCTCGCCCGTGCTGACGAGCGTAGCGCCAGGTTCACCGAGGCCATCGACGACGGTATCGCACCAATTGACGCCTCAGATGCGTGGGCGCGAGATTGGGAGGAGCCAGAGTCCACCGAGCCCCCGAATATCAAGGCCAAGGTAGACACGCTGCCGATCGCCGAGCTGGTCGATCATGCCAGAGAAGACGAGCTTGATCTCAATCCTCCCTACCAGCGGGAGTACATCTGGTCGAACCCGGATTCTCAGAAACTCATTGAGTCCATCCTGCGCGGCATCCCCCTCCCGTCGATCATTCTGGCCAAGATGTCGGGCGAGCAGAAGCTGCAGATCGTCGACGGCAAGCAGCGACTGACCTCCATCCTGCGGTTTGTTGGCGCGCATCCCTCGGCGGTCGCCTTCGCCCGGGATAAGAATGACGAGGAGCTATTCCAGAAGGACTTCCGCAAATTTGCCAAGCGACATGCTGTGACCACCGACGACATCAAGAAACACTACTTGCCGTTCAAAACCAAGAGCTACGACAAGAAAGATCCGCTGCATGCGGTCTCGGGCAAGTTCTACGATGAGATCCGGGAGGTGAAGGTGTCGATCGCGGGCGATCTTCTCCCAGTGCGAAAGCTCTTCGAGAACAACTCATCGCCCTACAAAGTCCCGATCCTACAGTATGAGGAGACGGCGATTAGGGACATCCACAAGGTCTTCACGATCTACAACCAGCAAGGGGTCAAGCTGAACGCCGAGGAGATTCGCAACGCGGTCTACAATCACCTCGAGATCGTCCAACTCATGCTGTTCATCGGGGGCGACCGCTATGATCCTAACATGGCGCAGTATGCCGTCGACGCTGGAGTCGATCCCCGACTTGCCCACGATGTCATCAACGAGATGGGCTTCAGCATCCTGCGCTTTAAGCGCACAAAGGTCCTCCTTTGGATGCTCGCGGCCTTGCTTCATCCAACCGGAACGACGGGCAAGTACAAGGCGCCCAGCACCGCGGGCCATATCGACAGCTTTCTAATCTCGATCGACGGGAAGCTAACTAATCCGCTGAAGACGCACCGGGTGCTTACCCATCTTGCGCAAAGCCTCGTGGGCGCGATCCAGCTTCACGCGGATGCCGGCCAGGCCTGGCACCCAAAGTTTCGCACTAAGCGCGACGGATCGCCGAAGTGGGAGGAACTGGGAGCTGTCGCTAGCCTTGCCGTGTGCTTCGTTCTGGTCGTGCTGGAACGCGAGCAGCTGCTGCTCGATCAGGCGGAGCAGCTGCGATCAGTCACCAAGGAGATGCGCGGACCCAAGAGCACGCAGAACAAGACCCAATGGAAGCATATCTCCCACTCGATCCTAGGCATCCTGGAAGCGCTCGGCGTTGAGCCAGACGAGGCCAGGGCGCGGCTGGAGGAACAATACGGTGTCGCCGCCATCGAAGGCCTGTCCGAGCTGCGCAACCTGCAGATCGATGCCTGATCAGCAGCCAATCACGATAGTTCCGGCTCGGTCGTCAACCCCCGAGCCAGTGGGGGAGCCATCGACCTGGTGGGAGCGATACCGGTCGCGGGCCGCCGCCAAGCTGTCGCCGGTCGCTCTCGACGTGCTGGAGGCAGATGCTCGGTGGATCATCGATAAGGCTATGCCCTTCACGGAGGCCGCTCCGGACGTGGACGCCTGGCCCGCGGCGGGCGTCCGGACGGGGCTCGTGATCGGCTCTGTGCAATCCGGCAAGACGGCCAGCATGCTGGCCGTGGCTAGCATGGCGCTCGACCAAGGCGTTGAACTGGTGGTGCTCCTCGCCGGCACACGGGTCGGCTTATGGTTGCAAACCTATGAGCGGATGCTCGCGCAGTTGGACGGGACCAGCTTGGAGACGGCCTATACGCGAGATCGACAACGGCTTCTTGTTCCTCAGCCAGAGGACGTGCTGGATGTCGAGCGGCTTGGCCCGCGGCAGTATCTCAAATCGTCAAGAGCCACGATGGCCATCCGGCAGCGGCGACCGATCATCATCGTGGTGCCGAAGCTCGATGAGCACCTCCAGCATCTGTCCCGTATGCTCAAGAGCGTCCTGCCGCCCACGATCCTGGAGGCCCGCGATGAGCCGACGACCATGCTGGTCCTCGATGACGAGGCGGACGATGCGTCGGTCCTTGACAGCTCCACGTCCGAGAAAATCACGCCTCGCTTCATCGCGGCCCTGTGGAGCGGGGATCATCACAGCTCGGACAGCAGACATCCCAAGCTTCTTGCAACCTACGTGGCATACACGGCCACTCCCCAGGCGAACTATCTGCAGGAAACCCACAATCCGCTAGCGCCACGCGACTTCAACGCAGCTCTGAGAGTCCCCGGGCGCACGGGTGCGATCGAACCTCGCGAACTGACGTATCTCGAGCCTAGCGGTCTCCACGGCTACTATACGGGCGGGGACCTCTATTACGAAGAGCTCGCAGCACTGCCGGTGCCGTTTGCGGCCTCGTTCAATTTTCCCATCCTAGAGCCTGGCGAGAGCGAGGCGGACTTTGCCGAGCGGGTCGCGACCGTGCGCTGGGCGATGATCTCGGCTGCGATGCGACACTACCTTGTTGGCGGCGCCGCGCGCCTCCTCCTTGACGGGCGATCGCTTGTGAGCGCTCGCTCGGCTGTGTTCGGAAGCCCTGAGGAGCTCAAGGCGGCCGTTCCAAGACCGCATACGATGCTGTTTCACCCCTCCGTTCGCAAGGAGACACACTTCGCGTCGGCCGCCGAACTGGCGGTCTGGTCTCGCACGGTCGCCGGGGAGGAGGATGGCTTCGAACTGCCAGAGGATGAGCAGGGCAACCCTGTTCTCGCGCTCGATCCTAAAGGACTGGCGCGACGGCTCGCCGCCGAGGAGGACGAGTGGAAATCCTGTCTCACCGCGTTTGAGCAGACCCGGCTAGCGCTCTCAAGCTACCCGCGGGGGGATTATCCCAAGCTCGACCACTCGCGATGGCCGGAGGTCCGCAGCCTTCTGGTCGCGGAAATCTTCGGCAACGTCGACATCCGCGTGATCAACAGCGACCCTGCGGCGGATGACCGGCCCCGCTTCGAGCCGATCGAGGACGAAGCTGGCTTTCACGCTCCACACGACATCTTCACGATCTTCGTGGCGGGAAACGTATTGTCGCGCGGGCTTACGGTCGAAGGCCTGGTAGTGAGCCTATTTCTCAGAAGCGCGGTCGAGCCCGCTGCCGACACGCAGATGCAGATGCAGCGCTGGTTTGGATATCGCGGCGAGCATCTACCCTACTGCCGAGTGTTCCTGCTCGCAGATCAGCTCAGTCTATTCCGGCAGTACAACTCGCGCGACAAGGCCCTAAAGTCACTGGTCCTCGCCCGGATGGCGATGTCGAATGATGAAGCGGCGTCCAGCACGCTAATTCTGGAAGGTGAGGACTTTGTCGCAACTGGAAAGATCGATACCAGGAAGGTGCCGCTCAGCCCGGGCGCGAGCCCTCAACTGCGGCTGATCGAGCGGGTCGATCCCCAGAAGGCAGACAGCAATGTTGAGCTGGCACGATCGGCTTTGCGGCAGGGTGCCTGGGCGCCAATTGACCCTTCCCGAGAGGTCGGGCTCATCAGGAATGAACCGATGGACCTCGAGGAGCTTGCCGATCTCCTCGACGGTTTCAGGTTCACCGCTCACGACCCTAGCCTCGATCATGAGCTGAGCAGACGCTGGGTGAGCTTGCAGCATAGCGCGGGGCTGCCCGAGCCTCTTTTCCGCCCCCCTGGCCTCCAGGCCACACCTTATGCAATCCGGCCACAGGCGTGCCCGTATTCGATCGCTGCATATCTTAGGCTCTGGAGCGCGCTGACCAAGGGCGCGTTCGCGCCTGGGCTACATGCCACAGATAAGGCGGAACTCCCCTGGTCGCAGATCGACGCCAAGGCCGCGCCGCGATTCTATCTTGCCATAAGATCTGGCGATGGCGCAGCGACCGACCCGGAGTTGGCGCGCCATGGCATTGGCTCGATCGTGCGAGGAATTGGCCCAAACGATCGGCTCAACACATTGTGGGGAAGCCGTGGGTATGGGAGCTCTGGCTATTTCGGCGATCAGCTGATCGACTACCATTACCATAAGCGCACACCTGTGCCTCGGCTTGAGGGAGGGCACGCCTGGCGACCCCGAGGGCATCCGGGTCTCGCCTTGTTTCACGTCGTGAAGGACGATCGGCATGGGCGAGACCTGGTCACAATTGGGCTTGGGATGCCCCACGGCGGCCCTGATCACATCGCTGCCTTGCGACGCTAAATGAGCTTCGAGCCCGTCCGGAACGATCTTGAAGGTCTACGCGTCCCCGAGGGCGAGGCGCGTCGGCTGGTATGGGTTGTCGAAGGTCGACTAGGAGCAGCGCTGACAGCTTCTGGCAGCTATGAGATATTCCTCCTCGGTCCTGAGCTGACAGCGGCCTCGCCCTTGGTCGGAAGGCATCTGCAGCACGATCAGTGGGAACCGGAGCCTGGCGGAGAGGTCTTCGAGGCCACCAGAGTTCTGCTTGGCTCGGCCGCCCACTTTGCGGCTGTAGCCGCGCTGATTGCAACGGAACTGGCGCGTCTAGATCTATCGAGCGACGAAGCGCTCCAGCACGCCTTCACCGAGGTCGAGCCAATCATCGAGATGGCAATTCAGCGCAGCGCTTTGTCGGACGAGGCGCTGATAGGCCTAATCGCTGAGTTGCATGTTTTGCGAGCTGCCCTTGTCGCGGTGGGCAAGGAGAAGCGGCCATTGGTGCTTATGGGGTGGCACGGGTGGACCAAAGGTCGCGACTTTATCTTTGGCGATAAGACGATTGAGGTGAAGGCAACCACGGGGGCGCAATCGCGCCATCATTTTAGCGGGGTACATCAACTCGAGGCACAGCGGCTGGGAGGCGTACAGATCGAGCGCCTAAGCTTGCTGAGCCTGGGCCTCTCAGAGACCGAAAGCGGCGGGCAGTCCTTGCCTGACCTTGTCGAGGATCTCATATCGCTTTTGCAGTCCGACGGTCTGGCTGGGGGATCGGCCCAGAGGCAACTGCTCGCCATGATCGGAGCCTATGGCGAGGCCGGTACTGCAGGCTACGATCACGATAGAGCCCGGCACTGGCAGATATATCAGCGTCGCTTCGCCATCGATTTTGGAAGGCTCTACGACATATCGGATGATGAGGTGCGCCTTCTTACACGTGAGCAGATTGAGGATACCTTCGCGGTTGTAGAAAGCGTGTCATTCTCGCTGCTGCTCCCAGACCGTATCACTAGCTTCAATCCCGTGAGCAATTGGCAGGGTGATGTCGCGTCAGCCGTCAACCAATGGATCGCCTGAGGTGGCTTGCGTGCGAAGACAGGGACACCCTCTTCCAAGGCCTCTGCCTAGGGCTCCGCTGCGGTGGTTCCGCTTGTAAGCCTGCAGAGCGCTTTGCCGCTAAATGAACGGATGGCCGATCTCGGGAGCCGAGTTCTCGCTGCTGATCGCGAATAACGCATAACTGCCGGCTGCTGCTACTACTTGTCCCAGGTAGATGGAGCCACGCCGCTACTTGCAGCGAGGCAAGCTTGGTTAGCGTCGTTAGCACGTGGTGGCGGGCGTTTTCACCGAGCAGCCTCGCTGCCACAGCTACGTCAGTCGCGATAGCGACCGGAGCTTTCGCGAGCAACTCACTTAGATTCCAACATCGATTGCCCGGGTCTTTCCGCGTGTCAGCTCACGCTCTGGATCGCGCTCGGGCTGTCCGCCACGGCCCTTCGACACTCCGCTGGCCGCGGCATCTCGCAGGCGTTCGGTTACCTCCAGCGCCGATGCCTTCTCCCCTTTGTTGCGTGCCACCGCGCCTCCCAACCTAACCGCACTGTCGACCACCAGCGTCAGATGATCGCGCAAACGCGTCACGGTGACCAGGAACGTTTTCTGATTGGAGAGATTGCGCTCGCGGCTGTCCATCACGGCGATGCCCCGGTCCGATGTCAGGCCCTGCGCCATGTGCGCGTTGAGCGCATATGCAAGATCCATCCGCTTGAGCATCGGGTCTCCCGCCTTCAGCTGGAGCTGCTCGCCCTTGGACGTCTCGACCGTGACGCGACCATGCTCAATAGAAACTACCCTGGCGCGGTCGGCGTTAAACAGTCCGCGCTGGTGATCGTTGCGAGTCCAGCGGATCCGGTCGCCCCGATGAACCTCCAGCTGACGTTGCTCGAACAGAGCCAAATTGTCGTCCTTGCCGGCCTTCCGCATTCGTGCGGGCCTGAACGCATGCTGCCGACCGCGCTCATCCTCAAGCCGAACGATGCCTTTCGCCTCGTCGATGTCGCTAACAGCATATTCGCCGCGCTTGAGCCTCAAGGTACGCTCGGCTCTAGCAACCTCGAGCACCATCCCGGGCCTGAAAGCAGCGAGGTAACGTAATTCCTCGCGGGTCAA
>JBGTHI010000338.1:0-2112 GCA_041746295.1 Myxococcaceae bacterium | reverse complement strand
GGAGCGGACAAGGTTGGGCCGCCGGACGCCGAGCCGACCGGTGGAACGCGAAGCCAGGAGGTGGATTCCGGGACCGGAGCCACTCCGGACACTGCGTCGGGCCCAGCTGGCCCCGTTGTGCCGCCGGCTCCTCCGCCCGGGCAGGCACGCGCCGCAGCCGCGGGAGATGATAGCGAGAAGACGCCTCAGCAGCACCGGTTTTCCAGATCGGCGGAGCAATGGTACGGCTCAGCAGACCCATTGCTCCTGGGCGAGGAAGCCAAGCACCGGTTGATGGGACGCCTGTTAGGGGATGGGAGAGAGGCGCTGAGGTCGATAGGTATCGAGACTGAGCTGATAATGACGCAGGACCAACCTGCTCTGCGCATCGAGCCGAACGCGGCGGGTGAGGGGGCTGCTTTGGCGCGGGCAGCCGAGACCCTGGCTGAAGCGGGATACGAGGCAGTTTTCTCGGTTTCGACGGGCGATGAGCCAAGGACGGACGTGGGGAGTCGTGAGGTGCACTTCAGCCACCAAGCGGTGGCTGAGGGGCGTTTAATGCCGCGGGATGTGCGCGAGGTGACGCGAGCGCTGCTCCTGGATGCGCTGAACAGGGGTGAGGCCAGCCACTGGGGCGGTACCATGTTTCGGACCCACGTCGAAGTCCCCTTGCTGCCTCGGGAGGTTTCGACCGATCCGGACGTCGTTGAGGCTGATCTAAAATTCGACCAGAGGATGGCAGAACTACTGAGTCAGATGAGAGCCTCCCAGCCCGAGGCCGAGCCGGAGCCCGCCGTGCCTAGCAGCCTCCCGCCACAATTCCTGGATCGGATGGACCTGGTCGAGGTGCCAGTGCGAGCAGTACAGAGCGTGGCCCAGGCCGAGGAAGTGGCCCGCGTCCTCCGATCACTTCCCGAGACCGCCACACTCGAACAGATTCAAGAGGCGACAGGAAACCTGGTCAACGAGCTGAGGCAGTACGTACTGCCAGAGACGATAACGACAGCCAACCATGCCGCGCACTTTGCGGAGGAGGCCTTGGCAATGACTGATCTGAACCAAGGCGAAAAGCGCCTGGAGGAGTTCGGGCCTGCCCAGGGAGGCCGCTCACCGGAACAGATTACGGCAAGGATGAGCTTTCTCCCCATGCTGGGGACCCACCAGCTGGGTTTCACAGTGCCTCTGGTTTCGCCCGACACGGCCCAAACGTTGGCGCGGGGAGAACAGCTCGGGCCAGATCAGCAGTTTGAGATGAGTGCGCTCGTCCGTACGCACCTCCGACGCATCCTCGAGGACTCGAGCGCGACGGTCGATGAAGGCGAGGCAGCCCACCAGGCTCTGGGAGCCTTTCCTTGGGGCATTTCCGACCGCGACGCGCTCAGTGCTCGATTTCAGAGTGAGGTTGTGGACGTACTCGCAGCGTCTGCAGCCGCGAAGGATCCTCACGTCCTGGTGGACCAGCCCGAAAGAGAGGACCGGCTTGCGGTCGCGAAGGGCGACTTCTCTCGGCTCTACCAGCGGCGCTACACGGGAGCGGGCGCGGGGTCGGAAGAAGGGGAAGGCGAGATTTCGAACGAGGGAGCGACTCTGCCTTCCGAAGCGGAGTTGATGGAGGCAGCCATCCGGATGCTCGACGTGCTTGAAGCCGAGTATCGTGAGGCGCCGACATTTTATGAGATGTTTCATGAAGACGGACGCGAAGGAGTCGGTCTTGGAATCACGTCCATACCGGGCGACGAAGGAGCATACCTGCGGGGTGTGGCGCGGACGACAGGGCTTTCAATGTTCTTTGACCCCGCGCTCCCTGAATTCACCGCCCGGCTCGATGCCCCGCTCCGGCGCATCGTGGTCTCGGGTGACATGCTTCGCTCCACCGTAGAAGGACCAGACAGTCCAGTAGGGCCCACGGATGTCCAGCTGGAGGTGCTCCGTGCGCGCATCATGCAAAAGCTGGGGTCGGGCCAGGGCACTCTCTACGCGGGGGAGCTGTCTGAAGCGTATCGAGGGCTGCGTGTACGGACCGATTTGGTGGACCTCCCGATGTTGGTGCTCGAAGCTGAGCGGCAAGCCGAAAGTATTCGCGGACGATGGGTGCGGGAGGAACGGTTGCAGCAGGAAGTTGGAAGTTTCGCA
>JBGTHI010000337.1:0-5517 GCA_041746295.1 Myxococcaceae bacterium | reverse complement strand
GCTCGGGCGCGCCCGTCGGCGCTGAGGTAGGCGTTGCGTGAGCTCATCGCCAGCCCATCCGCCTCGCGCACGATCGGCGCACCTTGCACCTCCACCCCCATGAATAGGTCGCGCGCCATCGCCCGGAGCACCGCCAGCTGTTGAAAGTCCTTCTCGCCGAAGATCGCGACCTCGGGTCGGAAGAGGTTGAACAGCTTGGCGACCACCGTGGCCACGCCCACGAAATGGCCCGGCCGACCCGCGCCGCACAAGCCCTGGGAGACCTCCCCCACCTGGATTCGGGTCTGTTCGCCGGGGGGATAGAGCTCCCCCGCCTCCGGCGCGAACACCGCATCCACGCCGAACGCCGCGCAAAGCGCGAGATCCTTCTCCAGAGCCCGCGGATACCTGCCGTAGTCTTCGTTAGGCCCAAACTGAGTCGGGTTGACGAAGATCGAGACAGCAACCCGATCGGCCGATCGGCGTCCCGCCTCCATCAGGCTCAGATGTCCTCGGTGGAGCGCGCCCATTGTCGGCACCAGCGCCAGGCGGAAGGGATGGGCCGCGCGCCAGGCGCAAACCTCCTCGGCGGTCTTCAACAACGGGCCGACGCTCATTCAATCTTAGTATCTTGGGCAGGCTTCCGCCCTGGAGTCGACGGCTGGTCGGAACCGGGCCCCAGCTCAGAGGCGAGCTGGAGCGGCTGCCCCTGGCCCTGATAGGAGTGCTCCTCGCGCGGGAAGAGGCCGTCCTTCACCTCGGAAACGAAGGTCGCCGCCGCGGCGCGGATATCGCCGTAGAGCTCGGCATAGCGCTTCACGAAGCGGGGTTGGAAGTTGGGATCCATCCCCAGGAGGTCGTAGCCCACCAACACCTGGCCGTCGCAGTGAGGTCCGGCTCCGATGCCCACGGTCGGGATCTTGAGACATCCGGAGATCTCCCTGGCCAGCTCCAAGGGGATCCCTTCGAGCACCAGCGCATAGGCGCCTGCCTTCTCGAGCTGGAGCGCGTCGTCCACGAGCGTGCGTGCGGCCAGCTCGTCCCGACCTTGAACCACGAAGCCCCCCATCGCGTGAACCGACTGCGGCGTGAGCCCCAGATGGCCCACTACCGGAATACCGGATTGGACTATCCGCGCGGCCGTCTCGACGAACGGCGCCCCGCCCTCCAGCTTCACCGAGCCCACGCCCCCTTCGGCCACCAGTCGGCCGGCGTTCCGCACACCCTCTTCCACCGAGGCCTGGTAGCTCATGAACGGGAGATCGCCAATCAGGTGCGCTTCGCGCGAGCCGCGAGCCACCGCCGCGCAGTGGTACACCATCTGGTCCATCGTCACCGGCAACGTGGAATCGTGGCCTTGAACCACCATCCCCAGCGTGTCGCCCACCAGGATCGCGTCCACCCCGGCGTCGTCGAAGATCCGCGCGAAGGTCGCATCGTAGGCTGTGACCACACTCAATTTCTCGCCACGCGCCTTGAGCTTCTTTAGTTGGTGAATCGTCTTTCGCATACGGTCTCAAAACTTCCGACTGGCACTGGGGAGCGGAATGTAGTGCTGGGTACCCTTCTTCATCTTCTTCACCGCGCTCACCAGATCCTCCAGATCGGCCTCTTCTTTCACGAAGTCGATGCTCGAGGTGTTGATCACCAGCAGTGGGGTGTCGGTGTAGTGGAAGAAAAAATCGCTGTAGGTCTTGGACAGCCGGGCCAGGTAGTCCGCATCAAACTTACGCTCGTACTCGCGCCCGCGCTGCTTGATCCGCTGCAGCAACACCTCCTGGCGCGCCTGGAGGTAGATGACCAGGTCCGACTTGGGGGTCCGCGGTGCGAGCGCGTCGTAGACCCGCTCGTAGAGGGCCAGCTCATACGCTTCCAGATTCAGCCCCGCGAACAGCTGGTCCTTGGCGAACAGGTAGTCGCTCACCGTGACCGGCCGGAAAAGCTCCGGCTGGGAGAGCGCCTGCTGCTGCTTGAAGCGGGAGAGCAGGAAGAAGATCTGGGTGGCGAACGCGTGCTTGCTCCGGTCCTGGTAAAACGGGGCCAGGAACGGATTCTGCTCAACCTCCTCCAACACGAGCCGGGCGTTGAAACGTTGGGCGAGGGCCTGCGCGAGGCTGGTTTTCCCAACCCCGATTGGCCCTTCTATGGCGATGGTTCGATGGTCCAAGGGGACGGCATTTAGCGCTTCGCGCCCGGCGCCCGCAACGGGGATTGATTGACGCTCGAGGATCGCGAACGTATCGTCACGTCACCTACGTCGAAGCGACGCGCCTTTCCGGAGGATCATGGCCAGGGCAAAGCGAGTAGAGGCAACCGTCACCCAAGAGACCCGCTCCGAGAAGGTCGGCGAACTCGCCGAGAGCGATGCCGGAAGGCTGTACGGCGTGGCGATGTTGAAGATGGCGCTGGAACTCAAAAAGCCCGGGGCTGCATCACTCGAGGCGGTGATGTCGGCAGTCCTGAGCAGAATGCAGTTGGACGAGAAGCGCTTTCGTCAGTACCTAGTGCAGAACGGCGGCCTGCTCAAGGTGATCGCCGAACGGGGAGCTTGAGCTTTAGGTAAGGGGTGTCGAGACTTCACCCTGGGTTGAGCAGCGCGTTAACGGCATTGTGCACGGCTTCACTAACGAGTCCTTGAAACTCTGAGGTATCGACACCCGGGAAACTCGACCACTTTATCGCCTTAGGATCGAGCTTGACCACAAAGTCCCTTATCTGGCTTTCGGACAAGCTGGAGAAGTGCCTCTTTATCACCTCACAGAGCTGGTTGAAAGAAAGCTCACGTCCGGCAACCTGCTCTGCCACTAAGTGAAGAGGATGATCGGGAGCGAAGCGATTTGGGGGAACCATGAAAAGTGAGGTGGTGACTCCAGGCGGGGTGGCCACCGCGTTGAGCAATAGGTCATCGTCACCACGGCTCCGTCTGTTCCAAAAGCCACCCTCGCCCCGCAGCTGATTCAGCTTACCGGCAACTCGCTCAGCGATACTGGTTTCGCTTTGACCAAAGGCCGTGGTCGCTCCGACCACGGCGGTCGCAGCCGTCAAGGCGGTTACAACCACTCTCTTTTTACTGACTTCGTTCCGCTTCCCCTTCTTGACCTGGCGGCGCTCGCGAAGCAACTCTCCCCCCCCGACGGTCGCCGCGGCGACGGTCGCCGCGATAGCGGTCATCCTTGGGTCTTTGATTCGGAATGTCATGGGATCATTTTCGGGCGTACCCCAACCGCAGTTGTCGAGCACCCCAACGACGCAAAAGCACGCTCCAACCCTGCGAATTCCATGCTGCTCAGCGTCTCGGCGCGGCGCTGACCGTCGATGCCGGCCTTTGCCAGCGCGGCGGCTACCCGATCGGGGCCGCCGAGTTTCGGTTGGGACTTGAGCGCGTTGCTCAAGGTCTTGCGCCGCTGAGCAAAGCCGGCCTTCACCAGCTGAATGTATCCCTCCACCGACGATACCTCGGCGCGCGGCTGATTCAATGAAGTGAGCCGAATCACCGCCGAGTCAACCTTGGGCGGGGGATGAAACAGATGCCTGCCCAACACCCCCACGCAGTCCAAGTCGAAGTAGAGCCCGAGTAGCGCCGGAAGCAGTCCGTATTCCCGCCCTCCCGGCGGTGAAACCAGGCGGTCCACCACCTCTTTTTGGAGCGTAAAGACCGCGCGCGAGACCGACGCGTGCTGCCGCAACAGCTGGAAGAGAATCGAGCTGCTCAGGTGATAGGGCAGGTTTCCGGCCACCACCAGCCGCTCGGCGCGGCCGACCTCCGCGAACGTGATCCGGGCCGCGTCCGCCTCCACCACCTCCAAGCGGTCCCACTTGTGGGCACGGAGAATGGCGGCCATATCCCTATCCCGCTCCACCGCGACCACCTCGGCCCCGGTGTCCAACAACACGCGGGTCAGATGGCCCAGTCCGGCGCCGAGTTCCACCACCCGCTCGCCCCCCCCCAGCCGGAGCGCGCTCACGATCCGGGAGAGCCAGGACGAGTCCCCCAGGAAGTTCTGGCCCCAGCTGTGCTTGGCCTTCAACCCGTGCCGCCGGAGGATCTCGGCCGGGGTGTCGAGGGGTTCGCTCATAGCCGCCACGCCGGATCGGCATTCAAGTCGAGCGATGAGCGGCGACCTCTTCTCAGCGCCTCGTAGCCCGCCACCGCGATCATCGCCCCGTTGTCGGTACAGAGCTTGGGCGCTGGGAGGTGCACGCATAGGCCGTACGCCTCCGCCCGCTCCCTGGCCAGGGAGCGGAGCCGCGAGTTGGCGGCCACCCCACCGCATAACACCAGTCGCGAGATGCCCATTCGTCTGGCCGCGGTCACCATCTTCCGCGTCAGGCTGTCGGCCACCGCCTCTTGAAACGAGGCGCAGAGGTCCCGGAGCGCTCCATCTCTCGGCACCCCTTCGCGACGGACGTGATGGAGGACGGCGGTCTTGAGGCCGGAGAAGGACCAGTCCAGGGTATCCGGATGTGGGAGGGCTCGGGGAAAACGGATCGCCTTGGGGTCGCCGCCCTGTGCGAGTGCATCGATCGGCTGACCGCCCGGATAGGGAAGCCCTAGCAGCCGCGCCACCTTGTCGTAGGCTTCCCCGGCCGCATCGTCCCGGGTGGAGGCCACGCGCCGGTACTCCCCGAAGCGCGCCACCTCATAGAGCGAGGTATGACCGCCGGAGACCACCAGCCCCAAGAAGGGCGGCTCGGGAGGATCGTCCCCCAGCCGCGCCGCTAACAGATGCCCCTCCAGATGGTTTACCCCCACCCACGGAAGCTCGCGCGCCATTGCCAGCGCCTTGCCAAGCTGGAGCCCCACCAGGAGCGCTCCCACCAGCCCAGGACCGGAGGTGACCGCGATCGCATCGACCTGGTCCAGCGTCCGGCCCGCGCGAGAGAGCGCCTCGTGGAGAACTGGAAGGACCTGGGCCAGATGGTTGCGGCTCGCCAGCTCCGGAACCACGCCCCCGAAGCGGCGGTGGATGTCTATCTGCGTGGAGACCACGTCCGACAGGACGCGTCGGCCATCCTCCACCAACGCGGCCGCGGTTTCGTCGCAGGAAGTCTCGAGCCCCAACACCACCATCCGGGGACTGGATAGCGACCCTAATCGCCCAAGTCTTTCAAAATCGAGCGGACCTCGTCGGCAGTGGCCCCCTCCGGCTCGATCTCCAGGAAGTGGCGGTAGGCCTCCGCGGCGTCCTTCCCACGACCGAGGAACTGATTCCCGGTGCCCAGCGCGAACCAGGCCTGAGCTCGGCCCGGTTCGGCGGTGACCGCCTCCCGCAGGAGCTTCACCGCCTCTTGGTAGCCCTCGGGGGTACGAGAAGAGTGAACCAATGCGGCGCCCAACCCCGCTTTGGCGTCAACCGAGGAGGAATCGAGCGCCAGCGCCTTCCGAAAGGTGGGAACCGCCCCCCCGTGCTTACCGGCCTTCACCGCATCCTGTGCCTGGCGCAGCAACGTGGCGAAGTCGGCCTCGGTAACTGCCTTGGGCGGCGAGGCCGGTCCCGGCTGCGCCGTCGCAACCTGCGCGGGAGGGTGCGGCGCCGG
>JBGTHI010000336.1:0-4989 GCA_041746295.1 Myxococcaceae bacterium | reverse complement strand
CCGCGCTCGAAGCCGGTCACCTGCGCGTAGGTGCGGACCACCGCGCCATGCGCTCGCGCCGAAAGGGCGTTGAGGGCGCAGAGCCTCCAGGGGTCGACTCCCCACTCGTCCATCGAGACAGCGCCGAGGAGATTGCGCGTGAGCCCCGGCTCCAGGCTGTAGGCCTCGTCCGGCGTCAGCTTGGCGGAGGGCTTCCCGCGCTTGTAAGGCTGATAGAGATCATAGGTTCCCAGGTAGACCTCGGCCGCGTAGGCCATGAACTGCTCGTTGAAGCTGGGCCGCTCGAGGTTCTCCGCCTCCAGGGGGTAGAGGAAGGGGATCCGGAAGAGCAGATGGGGAACGATCCGCTGGATATACCCGGAGTCGATCGAGGCCATCTCGGTCACCTTCCGGTCGTACCGGAGGTACCGGAGGCCGCCGTGGATCATCCCGGAGTTGGCGCCTGAGGCGCCGCAGGCCACGTCCTTCTTCTCCAGTAGGAGCGTCTTGAGCCCCCGCATCGCCGCGTCTCGGGCGATGCCGGTGCCGTTCACTCCCCCGCCAATCACCACCAAGTCGAAAAGAGGTGCGTCACTCACGAGGGCGAGCATAACCACGCCCGCCACACCGCGCCTCTTCCCGGCGGTGAAGCGACCTTTCCTCGGCCGGCCTGCCGGAGTATGCCCGAGCTCTCCATGACACCGGTCCAGCTCGCCTCCGCGATGATGATGTTGTCGGGCGCGGCTCATGCCACTGTCAACGCGATCCTGAAATCGGGCCGGGATAAGATGTCGGGGCGCGCGCTGATCGACGGCTTCTCCGCCCTGCTGGTTGTGCCCGCCGCCTTCGCAGTCCCCCTTCCACACGGCTCCTGGGGTTGGCTCGCGCTCTCCTGGCTCACACACCTGGTCTACCTGGTCTGCCTGCTGAAGGCGTTCGAGCAAGCTGACATGTCGGTGGCATATCCGGTTGCTCGCGGCGTGGTGCCTGCGCTCGCCGCCGCTGTTTCCGCCTTCGCCTTCGAGGAGCCGGTTTCACCCATCGTCGCGACTGGAATTGCCTTGGTATCTGCGGGGGTGGGTCTGATTGCCCTGGGGAAACGCGTCGAGCTCAAGGCCTTGAGTTGGGCAATCGCGACGGGCATCACCATCGCTCTCTATACGGTGATCGACGCACAAGGGGTGCGTGCGGCCCCCTCCGCCTGGAGTTACATCGTTTGGGTGTACTTGAGCTTGGGAGGCGGCATCGCGCTTCTCTTCGCACTCTGGCGCGGCCCTCGCTTTGTCGCCACCGCGCGCTCCGAGTGGAAGCCTGGCCTCGTCGCGGGCGCCCTCTCGCTCCTCACCTACGGCCTGGCGTTGGGCGCATACCGGATGGGAGAGACCCCGCGGCTCGCCGCGCTCCGGGAGATCTCCATCGTCTTCGGCGTGGCGATCGCGGTCTTCGTTCTCAAGGAGCGCATGACGCGGCCCCGGTTGGCAGGCGTCGCCTCGATCGCCTCAGGTGCGGTGCTCCTCCTCGCCGCCGGCTGAGACTGAATAAGCGGGCTCTCGGACCCGAACTGTGCTCGTTTTCCCGCGGTTACCACGGTTTTTTGAGCGAAGCTCACCCCCTACCGCCTTATCTGACTGGCATTGCTGCTGGCGCCGCGGTGCTCCGCACGTGAAGCTCGCGAAGCTGCCGGTCGTCGACATCGCCTGGGGCACCGGTCAGAAGATCGGTCCCCTTCTGCGTCTTGGGGAAGGCGATCACGTCGCGCAGCGACTCGCTGCCGGTGAGCAGCATCGCGACGCGGTCCCAGCCCAGCGCAATCCCTCCGTGCGGGGGCGCGCCATACTTGAGCGCATCGAGCAGGAAGCCGAACTTGGTCTGGGCCTCTTCCTGACCGATCCCCAGGGCCGCGAAGACCTCGGCCTGCACCTTGGGATCGTGAAGCCGGATCGAGCCGCCGCCGATCTCGAAGCCGTTGAGGACGACATCGTAGCGGTAGCACTTCACTCGCCCCGGATCGCTGGAGATGTGGGCCAGGTCCTCGTCATGCGGCCGGGTGAAGGCGTGGTGCGCGGCAGCCCACTGCTTGCTGTCCTCGTCGTACTCGAAGAGCGGCGGGTTCACGACCCAGAGGAACTCCCACTTTCCGCTCGACCCGTACTCGGGGATGTATCCGAGCTTCTTGCCCAGGTGGACGCGCAGGTTGGCCATCACCGTCTGCACCATCGACTCGCGGCCAAATTGGAACAGGATCAGGTCGCCCGGCTTGGCGTTGCAGGCCGCGTTGATCTTCTGGCGCAGCTCGGGGCTGACCATCTTGGTGAGCGGCGACTGGGTCCACTCTCCCCCTTCCGCCACCTTGGCGCGGGCGAGTCCCTTGGCCCCCATCCCCTTGACGTACTCCTCCAGCTTTTCCGTGTCCGTTCGCGTGAGGCTCTTGTCTCCGAGCCCGGGGACCACCAGCGCCTTGACGATCCCCTTCTGGGAGGCCGCATCGAACATCATCGCGATGTTGCCCTCCTTGCCGTGATCTCGAATCACGTCGGTGAGCACGATGTGCTCAAGGCCGAAGCGAACGTCCGGTTTGTCGTTGCCGTACCGGGCCATCGACTCGTCGAAGTCCAGCCTGGGGAATGGAGTGGGGATCTTCACCCCCAAGAGCTCCGACCAGAGCTTTGAGAGGAGCCCCTCCACGATGGTGAAGATGTCGTCCTGGGAGACAAAGCTCATCTCGACGTCAAGCTGGGTGAATTCTGGCTGGCGCTCGAGCCTCAGATCCTCGTCCCGGAAGCAGCGGACGATCTGGAAATAGCGATCGAAGCCGGAGACCATGAACAGCTGCTTGTAGAGCTGCGGGCTCTCGGCCAGCGCGTAGAACTTTCCGGGGTTGAGCCGCGAGGGGACCAGGAAGTTCCGGGCCCCGCCGGGGGTGTACTTGCCCAGGAACGGGGTCTCCAACTCCAGGAAGCCCAGCCCCGCCATGAAGGCACGGGTAGCCGCGCTCATTTTGGCGCGGGTGATCAGCGCCTTCTGCAAGGGGCCTCGGCGCAGATCCAGGAAGCGATGGGCGAGCCGCTTCTCCTCCGCGGTGTCGACCGAATCCTCGATTGGGAACGGAGGCGGCTCGGACCGGTTGAAAATGGTCAGATCGGTCGCCTTGATCTCGATCTCGCCGGTCTTGAGCTTGGGATTGATGTTCCCGCCCCGGGAGACGACCTGACCCCGGATTCCCAGCACGTACTCCAGACGGAGGGACCCGGCCAGCGCGTGCGCTTCCGGGCTGGCGTCCGGCTCGAAGACGATCTGGGTCAGCCCCTCGCGATCGCGCAGGTCGATGAAGACCGCGCCTCCGTGGTCCCGGCGGTTCTGCACCCAGCCGAAGAGCACCACCGTCTTGCCCTCATCGGTTCGGGTGAGCTCGCCACAGGAATGGGTACGTTTGACCTCGCTGATGAAGTTGACGGCCATGGTCGCTTCGCGTGCTCGCGTTGGGGGTAGAACGGACGGCTGGCTAGGGGCCGCCGCGGACCCTAATGAAATCAAAGTCGGAGCGTCAATCGCCGCGTGGGCCCAGGGTTGCCCGGAATGGCGCTATTGTAGGTCCGTGACGCATACCCTCTCCCCTGGACTGCTCCGCCCGCTGGCCGTGGGCCTTGGCCTTCTCATCTCGAGCTGCGCACCCGAACGAGCGGCGCCGGTCAAGGTGATGGCCCTGGTGCTAACGCCTCAAGGTATTTACGCGCCGCAACAGGTCTCCCTGACCACCGTCCAAGACATCACCAAGCTGGAGGGCAGTATCGGGGCCATCCGCGGCGGCGCTTCGGTGCGCGTCTCCTCCGCCGATCCGCTGCTCGCCACCGACAACGGCAACTTGAGCGACGAGGAGCTGCGAAGGATCTTCGTCAAGGACGATGGCCACTCTCCCAGCGTGAACTACGTCGAGAGCGGGGGGGTGCTCTTCCCCAACGACTTCGACAGCTGGAACCTGGTCAGCACCTACTACAACTTCGAGCGTTCGGTCTTGTACTTCGTGTCGCTGGGCGCGTCGGAGGCGGAGCTGGGTGGAAGCCTAGTCTACTACTTTCCGGACTTCGTCTTCGCGGATCAGAGCCGCGCGTCGCTGAAGGACAACGCTTTCTACTATTCGCCGATTCAGGCCTTCGCGATCCTTCCCTTCGAATCTCTGCAGACGGTGCCCCTCTCGATGAACCAGGGGGTTGTCGCCCACGAGTTCAGTCACCAGATCTTCAACCGCCGCGTCTACGGCGGACAGGCCATCCCGCAGCCCTTCAAGCTCTGGGGCTCGGCGATCGGGGCGGGCTCGACACCGCAGCTGAATCTACTCCGCTCCCTGGATGAAGGGCTGGCCGATTATCACGGCTTCGGCACCACCTGTCAGTCGCGCTTCGGCTGCGATCCGCGGTTCCTGGAGGCATCGCTCGACGCCGCCGAGACCGACAAGCGGGATCTCTCCAAGAGGCGCTGCATGACCGACGGGCTACGCGTCGCGCTCAATGCCCAGGCGGTCGATACCTTCACCAAGCAGGGGCTCGAATACGAGGTCGGTTCGATCATCGCCAACGCCTACTATGAGGCGGCGGGTTCCGACCCAGCCAAACACACCTTCTTCCAGGCCTCGACATTGGCCGCGTACGACGCGCTGAAGAACTTCATCAACATCAATCTGCCCCAGCCCAGCCGATTGAGCCTGGCGTCGGTCATGGACCTCTTCCTCGCAGCGGTGGAATCACCGGAGCTCCGCCGCGACCTGTGCACTCAGCTCCTGACTCATCTACAGATCGCGCGCGGCGAGCTGCCCTCCTGCCCGGCCTCGTCGGTGGTCACCAACGCCTGCCCCACCCTGTCGCCATGACTGTCTTTTCACTCCGCACCGCAATCGCGACGGCGCTGGCAGGAGCCGCGCTGCTCGGTGCCGCTCCCGCTCTGGCTCAACGCTCCGACCCTCTCCCCTACTCCGACGACGAGCCCGCCAAGGCGCCGCCCGAGGAGGGCTCCAAC
>JBGTHI010000335.1:0-2711 GCA_041746295.1 Myxococcaceae bacterium | reverse complement strand
AGGCCGGCGCGGAAGCCGGCTCCGAAGCCTGAGCCACCAGCTCGGGCGGTTTGCGGGTCAGCTCGTCCTGGAAGGTGAGCCCACCCGATGGCCCGGCGTCGGCAGCCGCCTGAGCGTCGAGCGTGGTCAGCAGATCGTTTGCGGCCACAACCTGCGTCTGGGCTTGGGTAGCCAGCTTCTTTCCCACCACCACACCCAGCACGAAGACCGCCCCCAGCACCACCACTCCAGAGATCAGCAGACTGAGCACCTGCCGATTGTCGAGGGAGAGGTCGAGCTTCTCTTTCATTCGATGGTGATCACGCATGGGGAGGCCGAGGGTGCCAGGGTACGGCAACGTGCCGCGAGGTGAGGGGTATAGGAGAGCGTACGGTAGGGCGCGGGTGGATCTCGGTCAAAAAAGCGACAATTTGGTGAGTCCCGCAAGTGTTTCCTTTGCCCGCGGTGAATCAGTGGCCTCCCAGAGGCAGCCGGTACTCGAAACGCGGCTCCTGGAGGTCCATCGCCGCCCGGAAGGATCGAACCGCCGCGGTCAGCGAGCTGCTGACCTCTTCGCCCAATAGCCCCCGAAGAAGGCCGTGCTCTCCCTCGGGGTACTCGAGCTCGGGCTCGCCTTTCCCGCCCGCCATCCGCGACGCGGCCCGCACCGCGGCGTCGAAGCCGCCCAACTCGTCCACCAGCTTCCAGGCCTTGGCTTGCCTGCCCGTGAAGACCCGACCGTCGGCATAGGGCTCGACCTCGGAGGGCTTGAGCTTCCGCCCCTCGGCCACCGCCTCGATGAACTGCTTGTGGACGTCACTCAGCACCCCCTGGAGGTACTCTCGTTCGTCCGGCGTCATGTCGCGGAACATATTGCCCGTGTCCTTGAGCTTGCCGGCCTTGATCGTGCTGACCTGCACCCCGGCCCATTTCATCACGCCCGCCAGATTCGGAATCTGGAAGATGACGCCGATCGACCCGGTGAGCGTTCCGGGGTTGGCGAAGACCTTCTCGCCGGCGCAGGCGATGTAGAAGCCGCCCGATGCGGCGATCGAGCCCATCGACACCACCACCTCCTTGGTGCGCCCCAGGTCTTTAACCGCGTCGTAGATCTCCTGGGAGGGTCCGACCGATCCGCCCGGTGAGTCGATCCGCACCACCACCGCTTTGAGGCTCCGCGCCTCCTTGAACTCACGAATGCCCTCGAGCACCCTCTTGGAGTCCTCGATCGGCCCCTTGATCTCAATCACTCCGACCTTGTTGGAGCTCCCAAGGCCGCCGCGCCCGTGTGAACCCAAGGCGGCACGGAAGAAGATCCAGAAGCAGCCCGCGCAGAAGACGAAGAAGAGCATCGCCCCGATACCTAATACCCACCACCCGCGTTTACCCATTGCCAAGCTTCCCCTCCCCTGCCGTCAAGAGATCCAGCCGCCACCGAGCACCCGCTCGCCGTCGTAGAACACCGCAGCTTGCCCCGGGCTCACCGCATGGGTTGGGCTCTCCAGCTCGACGGTGACTCGACCCACCGGATCGGTCCTCACCCGCGCGGAGCTTCCGGCGTGCCGGTGGCGGACCTTGACTCTCACTGCGCGATCCGGGGGGAAATCGCTCACCCAGTGGGGTTTCAAGAGATGAAAGCGCTCGCGCGCGGCGCCGTCGCGGTCCCCGACCACCACCCTGCCGGTCTCCGGCTCTAGCTTCTGCACGTAGCGGGGCTGCCCACCTCCCAGGCCCAGCCCGCGTCGCTGGCCGACCGTGAAGCGGTGAAGACCCCGGTGGGTCCCGAGCACGGCGCCGGCCTCGTCGACGATCTCGCCCTCCGGTTGCGAGCCGGCGACCTTCTCCACAAACCGGGCATAGTCGCCATCGGGCACGAAGCAGATCTCCATGCTCTCCGGCTTCTGCGTGGTGGGCAGGCCGTGCTCGGCCGCCACCTCTCGCGCTTGCGCCTTGGTCAGCTCACCCACTGGGAAGATCAGATCCCGCAGCTCGGCCTGCCCGAGCGTGAAGAGAAAATAGCTCTGGTCCTTGGCAGCGTCGGCGCCCTGAAGCAGGTGGAAGGTCTCCCCCTCTCGCGCCACCCGCGCATAGTGGCCGGTCGCCAACCTGGCGCCCAGCGCCCGCGCGCGGCGGAGCAGGAAGTCGAACTTCACATCCTGATTGCACGATACGCAGGGGACCGGCGTCTGGCCGCCCAGGTAGGACTGCACGAAGGGCTGAACCACCTTCTCGCGGAACAGCTCCTCCGCGCTTACCACGTAGAACGGGATGCCGAGCCGCTCCGCGACCGCGCGGGCATCGTCAATGTCCTCGGGGCTGCAGCAGCTTCCGCACTGCGCCGCCCCCTCGTAGGACCATACCCGGAGTGTTATGCCGATGACTTCGTGTCCCTGCGCCTTCAACAGGGCTGCGGCGGCCGACGAATCGACGCCCCCACTCATCGCTACGACGACGCGCATCCGCACCACCCCACAGCTTGTCCACACCTCTCGTGCCAATGGAGAGCGGCGCTGTCAACCGGCACAGTTGGCGAATCGCCCGACCTGCTGCGGCTTGCGGAACAGGATAGTGGCACTGTCAGGGCCATGGACGTAAGAAAAACGATCAAATTCATGACTTTTACCCCATTTGGAAAGGATCGATAGATAGTATGAGCGAGATACTTGGCCCGGCAGGCGCTTCTGTCGGACAGTGCAAAAAAGAGATTTTTTTACGATCCCGATTTGGACGAA
>JBGTHI010000334.1:0-2364 GCA_041746295.1 Myxococcaceae bacterium | reverse complement strand
GACGTTCGGACCGAGCTCGGTTGCCTTGCGCACAATGCGGTCGGGAGCACGCAGCGCGTAGGCGGTCTTCTCCTGGGGATAGTCCTCGGAGTCCGTGGCGCGCCCACCCCGCAGCTGACGAGGGTGGACCTTCACCAGTTCACCCTTCTTATAGAGCTTCACCAGGCCACGGTCGCCGCGGATCTCCAGCTTCGTTCCCGGCGGACAGGTCGTCGCCGGAAGCGAGTAGAGCGCCTGGCCGAAGCTCACGTGGTGGTCCGGATGGACCGTTGCTTCCTTCCACTGGGGGACGTCGTAGATGACGCCGTCGTACGGTTGGAGTGCCGCCCGCTCCTCGGCCTCGAAGACCTCGCGCGGCAGCTCACGGGTGCTGCCGTGGACCCGGAGGCCGGCAACCTCCCTGCACCAGCGCTCCGCCTGCTCACGGCAGTCCTCCAGGTCGCGGAAGCTCCCTCCCTTGAAGAAGCGTTCGCGTACGTACTGGATGCTGCGCTCGACGTGAGGCTTATCTCTCGGCCTGCGCACACGGGCGGCATCGATAAAGAAGCCACGCTCCTGGCTGTACTCGAGGAAGCCGCGGGTCGGCCTTGGCTCAAGTGCGTCCGGTCCAGCGATGGCGGCGCTGAAGTTGTCGAGGATGAGCCGCTTCGGCACGCCGCCGAAGAAGCGCCAGGCCATCTCCAGCCCTTCGATACTCTCCTCCAGCGTCTGTCGCAACAGTGGCCAGACGAACTGGTGACGGCTATGGGGAAGGACGACGACGAGCGCCCACACGACCTGCTTCTTCCCGGTGGTCCCATCGACAATGACGCCCAGCCGGCCGAAGTCCAGCTCCGCCACTTCGCCCGGCGGCCACTGGGCCATGCGCACGGTCGTCTTCATTGGCTTCCACAGCCCAACCTGCCGGACGTAGCGCCGCAGGGTCGTGTAGCCAACGGCAACACCCTCCTGGGCGAGCAGTTCATGGATGCGGCTGAGTTGCAGCTGCTCCTCCTTCATCCACGTCTCTATCCGTTTGTGATGGCCGCTCAGCACAGCGGCCGCGGGTCCCGCACCATCGGGCAGCGGACCCGCATGATTACGCTGCAACAGCTGCGCAAACAGCGCATCGTCGGGTGGCTCGCCATCCTGCGTCACACCCAGTGACTGCGCAGCTTCGATGTATCGCCCCACCGTCCGCCGTGAGAGCGCGCTCGCGCGGCCAATCGCCGCTTTGTTCTCCCCGGCCTGCCAGCGCCGGATGACCTCTCGAACCTGGACCATCGCTACCTCCAGAAACGGCACGCCGACCTCCTCGTTGGGTCGGCTCCATCGTCCTCGTGTCGAACGTTCTGGGGGTGGGCATCACTCTGGCGATCCGGGCTTCACTCTGGCGATGCACATGGGCATCACCCTGGCGATCGCGCCCCGGTTGTGGACATTAACCCTGGCGATTCACACGGTCGCGCTATTCGACCCGATCAGTCATGTGCTCGGCTATCGTCTGCCCAGGCCCGAACCAATCCCAGAGCCGCAAGAGCGAACGACAGAAGACTTATTTCGGCTTTTCGAGAGGTGGGCCTTCGATGCTCAAGAGACAGTTACACCCCTGACCTGGCTCCCAGGTACGTCAGGACACGCGATCGGACGTTCGAGCCTGTCCGCGACGAATGTCGATATATTTCGTGCGGATGGGCCGAACAACTTTGTCACGGTTCGCGGTGCATACAATTCTGGTTGGGACGACCTGGTAGCGAACAAGGTAGCCTCGGCGTCACACGCGAAGCGTTTGGCGATTCTCGAAGACATCCTGATGGAGCTCGCCAGGACTGGATTTGGATGGGGTGGTGTGGACACGTCGTCTGAAATTTCACTCGCGTACTGGTCCTCCTTCCACTCAGAGGCGCTCATCACGCGTGAAGCGTTCGAAGACGCAGTCAATGAGATCCGGCGGATGTATCTCATTATTTGGATCACCGTGAGGAAGGCTGTGGGAACGGATCCGTTCGACTCTCCTGTCCGTATTGTGAGCCCGGTGAGTTCCGAGAGCGTCTTGATTTTCCCCAATCGCACCCGAGTAGCACCGACGACTGACGACTAACGGCCCGCTCCAACGCCCGTCGCACGATTCTGCCGTTTGGGCTGAACTTGAACTGGTGACGAGCACGAGGCGTGTGCTGGCGGGGACGAAGAGCGAGATGGTCGTGTGGTCGGTGAAACTCGCGATGGCGTTGAGGCCACACCGACAGGGACGCTGGCCTTAGCGTCGTGAATGCGCTGGGCAAGGTGGTGGCGAGCGGACGCCGACGGCCGCGCTGGTGTGCTCACGGAGACGCTCTCTGCCGAGGACACGGCGGATGTGAAGCTGCTCACGGTCAGCCGGTC
>JBGTHI010000333.1:0-1617 GCA_041746295.1 Myxococcaceae bacterium | reverse complement strand
TTTTCGAGCAGGCGAAGAATGGCGACACCCCAATCATGGTGAAGCGGGTCGTCGATGACATCGACGAGATCGGCCGCGCTGTGCGTTTCGACGGCTGGCAGAACACGCATGCGGGCGAGCGCGAGGTGAAGATTGCGCTGCGAAAGACGCTGTTCAAGTACAAGCTCCACCAGGATCAGGAGCTCTTTGATCGAGCCTACGGATACATCAGGCAGTACTACTAACCCTGGACGGGCGGATGGAGCGTTGATCAGCCCTGTTATCGCCTCCGTCTCACTCAATCGTTCACGCGACCTGAACGCACGTGACAAATCCATCCGCAAAGCGACGACCGACGAGCTGCGTTTTAGACAGATGTCGAGTTATGGGCGCGCGGTGGCCCGAAGGGTCAGCGTGGGCGCGCTGATATTTAGTCCGGAGATTGCGAGGCGGATTGCAGCGGCACGTTGGGGCTCTCGCCCAATGGAGCCAGCCGACCTGGGTCCTCGATTACCAGCAATCCCGGCCACGGGTCCGCTGGCTCTTGGATCGCCAGCGGCGGCTCGCCAATCTTTCCGTCGTGGGCCAACATCTTCTCCGGGCTGCGTCGGCCTTTGACGCCCGAGCCATCCCACGTCAGCAACGCATCAGCTCCGATGTCTTCCGCGGTTGCGATGTGAACACAATCCGCCGGACTCAGTTGGTTGTGATCACGACCCAATTCATAGGCGCGGCGACCGATGAAGTCAGTCACTGCCCGAAACTCAATCACCGGACTGGTAAACAAGTCCGCGATCTCTTGGTCCCGCCCAGCATCGTTGGCTTTAACCGTCGAGGAACCGGGTCGGAAGTACCTCACTTCGGCAAGTGTGAAGGTGGACGTTACAACCGCGATCTTCTTCGAATGAACATGAGCCAACAGGACCTTCACCAGGCTCACTCGCTCGGCAATCGACCCGGTCAGGTAGGAGATAAACAGAACGGAATCCCAGTACTGGACCAGCTGGCGGTCAGTCATTGCGGCGAAGTAGCGCTAAGTAGTCGTCGTCCGAAAGGCCTCCAGTCAGGTCTGGAACGACGCCCGCGAACCGCCTCAGATCAGTTGGTCCCTCGCGCGGAGTAACCCGCTTGATGTCGGTGATGGAACGCGGTCGCCTGTGATCATCAAAAGCGACCATTCCTTCGACCACGACGCGGTGCCGCCACAGCGTGCCTAGACGCTCCGCCCATGCTTCGGAAGCTTCAAAGGTGCATCGCACATTGACATTTGTACGGTGCTCCTTCAGTCCAGCGATTACGGTCTGCTCGCCCCCAGCGAGCATTCGGAGGGTGCCATCGACAGACGAGAAGATCCGATGAGGCTTCGGCTTTCCTTGGACGCGTTCGCCCACTTGAACGTCGTTGAGAACGAGCGCGTTTTCACCGGTCGACTGAACGACGATCTCCTCAAGGCGCTTTAGGCGTCTCAGGATCGACTGCGCGAAGCCCTGAGCCTTGGGGGAGAAATCAGCCGGCCAATCGGCCTGACCAGACGCCGCCCTTCCAAAACCCTCGTGAGCCGCCGACACGACCCGTCGAAGCGTCTCCGGCGATGCCCCGTTTGGAAAGGCTATGAACTCGAGTGAGGGATCGGGTTCG